>CAZBZD010000239.1:0-2870 GCA_964496295.1 uncultured Rhodanobacteraceae bacterium
GGGCCAGCCGGATCAATCGTCGCCCAGGGTCAGCAGGCTGGCGTTGCCGCCGGCGGCGGTGGTGTTGATGGTCAGCGAGCGTTCGGTGGCAAAGCGCAGCAGGTAATGCGGACCGCCGGCCTTGGGCCCGGTGCCGGACAGGCCCTCGCCGCCGAACGGTTGCGAGCCGACGATGGCGCCGATCTGGTTGCGGTTGACGTAGCAGTTGCCCACGTGCACGCGGCTGGAGATGTATTCCACGGTGTCGTCGATGCGGCTCTGGATGCCGAGCGTCAGGCCGTAGCCGGTGGCGTTGATCTGCTCGATCACCCGGTCCATCTCGCTGCCCTTGAAGCGCACCACGTGCAGGATCGGGCCGAACACCTCGCGCTCGAGCAGGTCCAGCGACGGGATTTCGTATGCGCGTGGGGCGAAGAAGGTGCCGTGGGCGCAGTCCGCGCCCAGCTCGACCTGGCGGATCTTCTTGCCCACCTTGTCCATTTTTTCGGCGTGGGCCTCGAGCATGGCCAGGGCATCGTCGTCGATGACCGGGCCGACGTCGGTCGAGAGCAGGGCCGGATTGCCGACCTTGAGCTCGCCCATGGCGCCGGCCAGCATGCTGATCACCTTGTCGGCGATCACGTCCTGCACGTACAGCACGCGGCTGGCCGAGCAGCGCTGGCCGGCCGAGTCGAAGGCGGAATAGACCACGTCCTTGACCAGTTGCTCGGGCAGGGCGGAGGAGTCGGCGATCATCGCGTTCTGGCCGCCGGTCTCGGCGATCAGGGCGGCAATCGGCGCGTCGCGTCCGGCCAGGGCGCGGTTGATGGCGCGTGCGGTATCGGTCGAGCCGGTGAAGGCCACGCCGGACACGCGCGGGTCGGAGGTCAGCGCCGGGCCGACCACGGCGCCGTCGCCGGGCACAAACTGCAGTACGTCGGTGGGTACGCCCGAAGCGTGCAGCAGCTGGATCATGGCGTGCGCGACCAGCGTGGTCTGCTCGGCCGGTTTGGCGATCACGCTGTTGCCCGAAACCAGCGCGGCGGCAACCTGGCCGGTGAAGATCGCCAGCGGGAAATTCCACGGGCTGATGCACACGAACACGCCGCGGCCGTGCAGGGACAGTTCGTTGGATTCGCCGGTCGGGCCGGGCAGCGGCTCGGGCTGGCCGAACAGGCGTCGCGCCATGGTCGCGTAGTAGCGCAGGAAGTCGGCGGCCTCGCGGACTTCGGCGATGGAGGCGGAGATGCTCTTGCCGGCCTCGCGGATGCACATGGCGATGAATTCGCCGTGCCGCGCTTCGAGCTGCTCGGCGGCATGCTCGAGGATGGCGGCGCGGCTGGCGGCCGGCAGGCGGTCCCAGGCGGGCTGCGCGGCCTGGGCGTTGGCCAGCGCCTTTTCCACCGTGGCCTCGTCGGCGCCCTGCCAGGTGCCGACCTGCTGGCGGCGGTCGGCGGGATTGGTCACCTTGACGGTCTCGCCGGCGGCCTTGGCGCCGGGCACGAGGGGGGCGGCCTGCCAGGGGCCGGGATGCCGGTTGGCCGCCTCGGCAAGGGCCGCCAGTTCGTTGTCGCTGGACAGATTCACGCCCATGGAATTTTTCCTGAGTTCACCGTACAGATGGATGGGTAAGGGAATGCGCGGGTGCGACTTGGAAGCGAAGCCGCGCACTTTTTCGCAGGGATCGCCCACCAGTTGTTCCATGGGCAGGAACTCGTCCACCACATGGTTGATGAAACTGGTGTTGGCGCCGTTCTCCAGCAGCCGGCGCACCAGGTAGGGCAGCAGGTCCTTGTGGCTGCCGACCGGCGCGTATACGCGGCAGGGCACGTCGAAGTCGTCCTTGCCGATCACCTCGTCGTACAGCTCCTGGCCCATGCCGTGCAGGCGCTGGTACTCGAACGGCCGCCCGTCCGCCATGTGGTGGATGGCGGCGATGGTGTGCGCGTTGTGGGTGGCGAACTGCGGGTAGATGGCGTCGGCGCCGGCGTCCAGCATCTGCTTCGCGCAGGCCAGGTAGGACACGTCGGTGTTGGGCTTGCGCGTGTACACCGGGTAGCCGGAAAGGCCCTGTTCCTGGGCCAGCTTGATCTCGGCATCCCAGTAGGCGCCCTTGACCAGGCGCACGCACCAGCGGCGGCCGGCGGCGCGCGCGGTCTCGGCCAGCCAGTCGATCACGAACGGCGCGCGCTTCTGGTAGGCCTGCACGGCCAGGCCGAAGCCGTTCCAGCCTTGCAGCGACGGATCGGTGAACACGGCGTGCAGGATGTCCAGCGACAGTTCCAGGCGCGCCGCTTCCTCGGCGTCGATGGTCAGGGCGATGCCGCGGTCCATGGCCTGCCGCGACAGCTCCAGCACCTTCGGCACCAGTTCGTCCATGACGCGCTCGCGCTTGGCCACCTCGTAGCGCGGGTGCAGCGCCGACAGTTTCACCGACACCGACGGCGCTTCCAGCACGTCGCCGGCCTTCGGGTGCTTGCCGAGCGCGTCGATGGCCTTGCGGTAGGCCTGCATGTACATGTCGGCGGCGGCACGGGTCAGCGCCGCCTCGCCGAGCATGTCGAAGGAATAGCGGTAGCGGTTGTTGCCGTTTTTCTGCGCGCGCTGCAGGGCCGCCTTGATGTCGCGGCCCATGATGAACTGCTGGCCCATGATGCGCATGGCCTGGCGCGTGGCCAGGCGCACCACCGGCTCGCCGGCGCGGTTGATCAGGCGGCGCAGGGCGGCCTGGTAGTCGCGGCGGGTGGCGTCGGGCAGGTCGACGATGCGGCCGGTCAGCATCAGGCCCCAGGTGGAGGCGTTGACCAGCACCGACTTGCTGGTGCCGACGTGCTTCTTCCAGTCGGCCTCGGTGAGCTTGTCGCGGATCAGGCGGTCGGCGGTGTCGCTGT
>CAZBZD010000240.1:0-2807 GCA_964496295.1 uncultured Rhodanobacteraceae bacterium
GCATCCTCTCGCGCGACGATGCGCTGGACATGGCCCGGGAGGCCGGGCTCGACCTCGTCGAAATCCAGCCCAACGGCGATCCGCCGGTGTGCCGCATCATGGACTTCGGCAAGTTCATGTTCGAGCAGCAGAAGAAGGCCAGTGCCGCGCGCAAGAAAACCAAGCAGGTCGAGATCAAGGAAGTGAAGTTCCGCCCCACGACGGACATCGGCGACTACCAGATCAAGATGCGCAACGTCTTCAAGTTCCTGGAAGAAGGCAACAAGGTCAAGATCACCATCCGTTTCCGCGGCCGCGAGATGCGCCACCAGGAAATCGGCCGCGAGCTGGCCGAGCGCATCCAGGAAGACGTGGGCGAGCTGGGCCAGGTCGAGCAGTTCCCGCGCCAGGAAGGGCGCATGATGCACATGATGATCGGGCCGCCCAAGAAGAAATGACGTCCGGGGCCCGGAACCCCGGAACCCGGGATCCGGGCGGGTAGGGCGAGCACTGCCCGCCAGGCGAAGGCCTCTCCTTCGTGCGCGGGCCTGTCGTTGTCGTGCGGCCTTCCCAAACGGCCGCGGGACCCCGTATAATTGCCCGTTCGACCCGACTGGAAGGGTCGACAACCGATCGTGGCAGGAAGGAAAGTGCGGCTCCGAAGCCGCCGCCAGGTCAGTCAACCACCGGATACGGAAGCATTCCCATGCCCAAGATCAAGACCAACCGGGGCGCTGCCAAGCGTTTCCGCAAGACGGCCACCGGCAAGTTCAAGGCCGGCCATGCCTTCAAGTCGCACATCCTTACCAAGAAGTCGACCAAGCGCAAGCGCGGTCTGCGTGCCACCAACCACGTGAGCGAGCGCGACCAGCGCAACGTCTCGCGCCTGCTGCCGTACGCCTGAGGGAGGACTGAACCATGGCTCGAGTCAAGCGTGGCGTCATCGCCCGTCGCCGTCACAAGAAGGTCCTCGGTCGCGCCAAGGGCTACTACAACGCCCGCCGCAAGGTGTTCCGCACGGCCAACCAGGCCGTCATCAAGGCCGGCCAGTACGCCTACATCGGCCGCAAGCAGAAGAAGCGCCAGTTCCGCCAGTTGTGGATCGTGCGCATCAACGCCGCGGCGCGCCAGTTCGGCCTGTCCTACAGCCGCATGATCAACGGCCTGTCCAGGGCCGGCATCGAGGTCGACCGCAAGGTGCTGGCCGACATCGCCGTGCACGACATCAAGGCCTTCGGCGCTATTGCCGAGCAGGCCAGGGCGGCACTGGACGGCAAGGCCGCCGACAAGCCCAGGGCCAAGGCCGCGCCGAAGAAGAAGGCCGCCGCCAAGGGCGACGACCTGACCGCCATCGAAGGCATCGGCCGGAAGATCGCCGAACTGCTGCAGGGTGCCGGCATCGGCAGTTTCGCCGACCTGGCCGCCGCCGACGTCGAACACCTGAGCGGCATCCTGCACGAAGCCGGCAGCCACTATGCCTCGCACGATCCGGGTACCTGGCCGAAGCAGGCCGGCCTGGCCGCCGCGGGCAAGATGGACGAGCTCAAGGCCTTGCAGGACGAACTCAAGGGCGGTCGCGCCGCCTGAAAACCGGCACGCGCCGCCGACGGCGGCGACAGCCCGGGCTTTGCCATGCGGGGAAGGGCGCGAGTCCTTCCCCGCATGCGTTTCAGGGGGTGGCCGGCGGCCGTCCCGGTACAGGACAACGAGATCGATGAGCGATATCGAATCCCTGGTCAAGACCGCATGCGCGGACATCGCCGCGGCGGACAGCCTCGAGGCACTGGAGCGCCAGCGCGTGGCGCTGCTGGGCAAATCCGGTGCCATCACCGCCAGGCTCAAGCAACTGGGCGCGATGGAGCCCGCCGAGCGCAAGCGCGCCGGCGCCGCCATCAACCGCGCCAAGCAGGAAGTCGGCGCGGCCATCGCCGCACGCAAGAAGGTGCTGGAGCAGGCGGTGCTGGAACGGCGCCTGGCCTCGGAACGCGTCGACGTGACGCTGCCCGGCCGGCGCGGCCGGCGCGGCGGCCTGCACCCGGTGACGCGCGCCCTGGAACGCATGGCCGGCATCTTCGAGCGCCTCGGCTACCAGCGTGCCGAAGGGCCGGAGATCGAGGACGACTGGCACAATTTCGAGGCCCTCAACTTTCCGCCGCATCATCCGGCGCGGGCCATGCACGACACCTTCTATTTCGGTGACGGCCGGATGCTGCGCACGCACACCTCGCCGGTGCAGATCCGCGCCATGGACGGGCGCCGGCCGCCGGTGCGCATCATCGCGCCGGGCAAGGTCTACCGCAGCGACTCGGACCAGACCCACTCGCCCATGTTCCACCAGATCGAGGGCCTGCTGGTCGACGAGACCTCCAGCTTCGCCGACCTGAAGGGCACCCTGGCCACCTTCGTGCGCGCCTTCTTCGAACGCGACTTCGAGATGCGTTTCCGGCCCAGCTTCTTTCCCTTCACCGAGCCCTCGGCCGAAATGGACATCCGCTGGCAGGCCGCCGACGGCAGCGAGCGCTGGATGGAAGTGCTCGGCTGCGGCATGGTGCACCCGAAGGTGCTGGAAAACTGCGGCGTCGACCCCGAGCGCTACACCGGTTTCGCCTTCGGCCTGGGCGTGGACCGCTTTGCCATGCTGCGCTACGGCGTCGAGGACCTGCGCGCGTTTTTCGAGAACGATGTGCGGTTTCTGGAGCAGTTCGCATGAGGGGCGTGATGGTTGAGACGCGGGACCCGGGACCCGGGACCCGGGACCCGATCTTCGGGCGAGCTGCGGCAAATTTTGAGCATGCCGGTTCCAAATGGTGCATGGAGTGGATGCCGGG
>CAZBZD010000241.1:0-2804 GCA_964496295.1 uncultured Rhodanobacteraceae bacterium
TGTCGATGCGACTGTTCGGCAACATGTTCGGCGGCGAACTGGTGTTCATGCTGATCGCCGGGCTGCTCTCGAGCTGGCTGAGCTTCGCCTTCGGCGTGGCCTTCGGCTTCGCCTGGGGCGTGTTCGAGCTGCTGATCATCTTCATCCAGGCCTACATCTTCATGGTGCTGTCGGTGGCGTACATCGCCATGGCGCACGAGCACCACTGATCGTTTCCACCCTTCCACCCGTCCACCACTGTCAATTCATCAGGAAAAAATCATGGACCAACTCATCGCAATGATTCAGGCCTACTCCGCCGTCGGCATCGGCCTCATGATCGGTCTGGGCGCGCTCGGCGCCTGCGTCGGCATGGGCGTCATGGCCTCGAAGTTCCTGGAGTCGGTCGGTCGCCAGCCGGAACTGATGCCGATGCTGCAGTCGCGCATGTTCCTGATGGTCGGCCTGATCGATGCCTCGTTCATCATCGGCCTGGCCATCGCGCTGCTGTTCGCCTTCGCCAACCCGCTGCCGTCCATGCTGACCGCGGTCGGTGGTTGACCGGCGGCCTTCGCTGTCGGGGTGTCCGCGCGGCGGGCACCCTTGCGCGGGCGCCGGGCGTCCGCAACGACTCGTGACATGTGAGGTATCAGCGTCATGAACATTGGCTACACGCTGCTGGGTCAGGCGATCTCGTTCGCGCTGCTGATCTGGCTGACGATGAAATTCATCTGGCCGCCCCTGATGAACGCGATCAAGGAGCGTCAGCAGAAGATCGCCGACGGCCTGGCCGCGGCCGAAAAGGCGCGCACCGAACTCAAGGATGCCGACGAGCGCATCGCCGAGGAAGTGCGCAAGGCGCGCCAGCAGGCGTCGGAGATCATCGACCGCGCGCAGCAGCAGGGCAACCAGATCATCGAAAAGGCCAAGGCCGAGGCGCAGCAGGAAATCGAGCGCCAGAAGCGGTTGGCCCAGGATGAAGTGGCGCAGATGGCCCAGCAGGCGCGCGACCAGTTGCGCGAAAAGGTCGGTTCGCTGGCCCTGGCCGGCGCCGAGAAGATCGTGCAGCGCGAGATCGACCCGGCCACGCACAAGGCCCTGATCGACCAGCTGGCAGCCGAGATCTGACATGTCCGAAGCCCTGACACTCGCCCGTCCCTACGCGCGCGCCGCCTTCGAGGTGGCCCGCGGGCAGCAGGCGCTGGAGGCGTGGTCCTCGGCCCTCGCCTTCGCCGCGCGCGTGGCCGAAACCCCGAGCGTGGCCGCGATGCGCAACGATCCGCGCGTGGAGCAGCCGGTGCTGGTGGGCATGCACCTGCCCGCCGACGCGCCGGCCGACGGCGAGTTCGCGCGCCTGCTCGGGCAGATGGCCGAGCACGACCGCCTGGGCCTGCTGCCGCAGGTGGCCGAACTGTTCGATGCCTTCAAGCGCGACGCCGAGGCGGTGCTCAAGGTGACGGTCACCAGCGCGCAGGCGCTGGACGCGGCCGAGGTCGACAAGCTCAGGGCCGCGCTCAAGCAGCGCTACCGGCGCGACATCGAACTGGACACGGCCGTGGACGCCGACCTCATCGGCGGCGCGATCATCGATGCCGGCGGCGAAGTCATCGACGGCTCCGCGCGCGGCCGCCTGACGCAACTGGCCAGCACGCTGGCGCACTGAACCTACACATCACGGGGCCGGCCGCAAGGCCTGCCGCAACGGGAAACCGGAACATGGCAACTCAGCTCAATCCTTCCGAAATCAGCGAACTGATCAAGACCCGCATCGAGCAGTTCAAGCTCGACGCCGAGGCGCGCAACGAAGGCACCCTGATCGGCGTGTCCGACGGCATCGTGCGCATCCACGGCCTGGCCGACGTGATGCAGGGCGAAATGATCGAACTGCCGGGCGACACCTACGCGCTGGCCCTGAACCTGGAGCGCGACTCGGTCGGCGCCGTGGTGCTGGGCGACTACCAGCACCTGCGCGAGGGCGACACCGCCAAGACCACCGGCCGCATCCTGGAAGTGCCGGTCGGCGAGGCCCTGCTGGGCCGCGTGGTGGACGCGCTGGGCAATCCCATCGACGGCAAGGGCCCGATCGAGGCCGTCGGCACCAGCCCGATCGAAAAGGTCGCGCCGGGCGTGATCACCCGCCAGAGCGTGGACCAGCCGGTGCAGACCGGCTACAAGTCGGTCGACTCCATGATCCCGATCGGCCGCGGCCAGCGCGAGCTGGTCATCGGTGACCGCCAGACCGGCAAGACCGCGCTGGCCGTCGACGCCATCATCAACCAGAAGGATTCGGGCATCCGCTGCGTGTACGTGGCCATCGGCCAGAAGCGCAGCTCGATCGCCGCCGTGGTGCGCAAGCTCGAGGAGCACGGCGCGCTGGCCAACACCATCGTGGTGGTGGCCTCGGCTTCCGAGTCGGCCGCGCTGCAGTACATCGCGCCGTACGCCGGCTGCACCATGGGCGAGTTCTTCCGCGACCGCGGCGAAGACGCCCTGATCGTGTACGACGACCTGTCCAAGCAGGCCGTCGCCTACCGCCAGATCTCGCTGCTGCTGAAGCGCCCGCCGGGCCGCGAAGCCTATCCGGGCGACGTGTTCTACCTGCACAGCCGCCTGCTCGAGCGCGCCTGCCGCGTCAACGCCGACTACGTCGAGAAGGTCACCGACGGCGCCGTCAAGGGCAAGACCGGTTCGCTGACCGCGCTGCCGATCATCGAGACCCAGGCCGGCGACGTGTCCGCGTTCGTGCCGACCAACGTGATCTCGATCACCGACGGCCAGATCTTCCTGCAGACCGACCTGTTCAACGCCGGCATCCGCCCGGCCGT
>CAZBZD010000242.1:0-2800 GCA_964496295.1 uncultured Rhodanobacteraceae bacterium
CCGGCCAGGCCGTGTTCCTCAAGTACGGCCTGATGGACAACGGCAGCATCTGGGGCCACGGTGCCTACCTCGGCCCGGACTATTCCGCCACCGCGCTGCATCGCTTCGGCGAGGACACGGCCGCCGCGCTGGCCCGCGGACAGTACGGCAAGCCGATGGCCGAACTGACCCGGTCGCAGCGTGCCTCCGTCCACGCGCAGGTGGCGGTGCACCTGAAGACCAACCGTTACGACGCCGCCAGCGGCACGCTGACCTTCACCGCGCCCGAAGCGCAAGCCTGGCGCCAGCAGATTGCCTACTGGACCGACTATTTCCGGCATCCCGTCGTCAACGGCGGGCTCACGCCCGATCTCGTCACCGACCCCGTCGAACTGCGCCACCTCACCGCCTTCATCACCTGGGCGGCCTGGGCCTCGGTGGCGAACCGGCCGGGCGAAAGTCATTCCTACACCAACAACTTTCCGTACGACCCGAGCGTCGGCAACACGCCCGTCCCCGGCGCCGTGCTGTGGAGCGCGCTCAGCCTGATCGTGCTGCTGGCCGGCATCGCCGCCGTCCTGCTGCTGTTCGGCAAGTTCGACTACCTGGGCTGGATCAGCCGCGGTCAGCACATCCACCCCCAACTGCTGCCGGGAAACGCCAGCCCGGGCCAACGCGCGCTGGTGAAGTTCTTCGTGGTGGTGGCGCTGCTGTTCCTGATGCAGACGCTGGTCGGCGGCGCCGTGGCGCATTACCGCGCCGACCCCGGCAGCTTCTACGGCTTCCAGCTGGAAACCGTGTTTCCCAGCAACCTGATGCGCACCTGGCACCTGCAGACGGCGATCTTCTGGATCGCCACGGCCTACGTGGCCGCCGCGCTGTTCCTCGGGCGCTCGTTGCGCAAGGACGAGCCCGCCTCCTTCAAGGTCTGGATCCACCTGCTGTTCGGCGCCTTCCTCGTCGTCATCGGCGGCAGCCTGCTGGGCGAATGGGCCGGCATCTCGCAGTGGCTCGGCAAATGGTGGTTCTGGTTCGGCGACCAGGGCTGGGAATACCTGGAGCTGGGCCGCGTCTGGCAGTTCCTGCTGGTGATCGGCCTGGTGGTGTGGTTCGCCCTGCTGTGGACGCAGGCGCGCCCCGGCAAGGTGGCGCAGGTCGAGGCGCGTCCGCTGGCGCGCATGTTCCTGTGGGCCTCGGTGGCGATCCCGGTGTTCTACCTGCCGGCGCTGTTCTACGGCGCGCACACCAACTTCACCGTGGTCGACCTGTGGCGCTTCTGGATCATCCACCTGTGGGTGGAGGGCTTCTTCGAATTCTTCGCCACCACGGTGGTCGCGCTGACCTTCTTCCAGCTCGGCCTGACCCGGCGCAACGTGGCCCTGCGCGTCATCTACCTCGACGCCATCCTGTACTTCGCCGGCGGCCTGATCGGCACCGGCCATCACTGGTACTACTCCGGCCAGACCAACGTCAACATGGCGCTGTCGGCCATGGTCTCGGTGCTCGAGGTGGTGCCGCTGACGCTGCTGACGCTGGATGCCTGGGACTTCGTGCGCACCACCCGCAACGGCGAGTGCGAGGTCTGCGGCAAGGCCATGGCGGTACCGCACAAGTGGACGTTCTATTTCCTGATGGCGGTGGGCTTCTGGAACTTCCTCGGCGCCGGCATCTTCGGCTTCCTGATCAACCTGCCGATCGTCAGCTACTACGAGGTCGGCACCCTGCTCACGCCCAACCACGGCCACGCCGCGATGATGGGCGTGTTCGGCATGCTGGCCATCGCGCTGATGGTGTTCGTGCTGCGCCAGACCGCCAGCGAGGAACACTGGCCCGGCATCGAGAAATACGTCAGGGTCGCGTTCTGGGGCACCAACATCGGCCTGATGATGATGGTGGTGATGAGCCTGTTTCCCGGCGGCGTGCTGCAGGTCTGGGACGTGGTCCGGAACGGCTACTGGCACGCGCGCGAGGCCGGCTTCACGCACAGCGACCGCTCGCACCTGATCGAATGGCTGCGCCTGCCCGGCGACCTGGTGTTCATCCTCTTCGGATCGATTCCGCTGGCCATCGCCGCGATCAAGGCCTGGCTCGGCCTGCGCCGGACCCCGGGCTGAACCTCGTCGTCACCTGGCGTAGACTCCGTGCCTTGTCCCCGTGCACGGAGTTCCGCCATGGCATGCGCCAGATCGATCCTCGCCGTTCCGGCCATCCTGCTGCTGGTGCCGGCAATTTCATCGGCCGCATCGGCATCCACCGAACAGGCGCGGCTGCAGGGCGAGGCGCAGAACGTCACCATCACCCGCGACGACTGGGGCATTCCGCACATCCACGGCAAGACCGATGCCGACGCCGTGTTCGGCATGATCTACGCGCAGTGCGAGGACGATTTCAGCCGCGTGCAAAGCAACCTGCTGGGCGCGCTGGGCTGGACCGCGCGCGCCAGGGGCAAATCCGCGATCTGGGCCGACCTGCGCGAGCAATTGTGGATCGACCCGGCGGTGCTCAAGCATGATTACGCGAAAAGCCCCGACTGGCTGAAAAAACTGATGAACGCGTGGGCCGACGGCCTCAACTTCTACCTCGCCACCCACCCGGACGTGCAACCGGTCATCAAGCATTACGAACCCTGGATGGCATTGAGCTTCACCGAAGGCAGCATCGGCGGCGACATCACGCGGGTAAGCCTGCGCAAACTGGCCGAGTTCTACGGCGCCGACACCGACGTCGCCATGGCGCTGGCGGACACGACGCCACCCACCTGGGTCGACCCGACCGGCTCCAACGGCATCGCGATCGCACCGAAGCTTTCCGCCGACGGCCA
>CAZBZD010000243.1:0-2793 GCA_964496295.1 uncultured Rhodanobacteraceae bacterium
TGGGCCTCAACGCCCGCGCCGGCCTGATCACCCGCGGCATGTACGAGATCCTGCAACTGGGCGTGGCCATGGGCGCGCGCCCGGAAACGCTGATGGGCCTCTCGGGCCTCGGCGACCTGGTGCTGACCTGCACCGGCGACCTGTCGCGCAACCGTCGCCTGGGTCTGGCGCTGGGCCGCGGCGTGCCGCTGGACGAGGCGCGGCGCCAGATCGGCCAGGTGGTGGAAAGCCTGGTCACCGCCGACGAGGTGTGCCGCCTGGCCGAACAGCACGGCCTGGACCTGCCCATCGCCTTCGGCGTGCGCGCCGTGCTGCACGGCGAGATCACGCCCGCCGAAGCGGTCGAGCAACTGCTGGCGCGCGACCAGAAACCCGAATATCCGGGCGACCTGTTTCCCGCGCGCTGAAACCGCGGCGCTTCGGATCAGCGCGGGACGGGCACTGCCCGCCCCGCGGTCGCCTGTCCGCGAGGTTTGCGCGGACATTCGAAGGACCGCGGGAACGGCATTCGGCGATTTCCCCCACCTGTTCAGCCGTGGCTTGCTAAGCTAGGCGTTTGTGTGTCGTGCGCGAGCAGGACCGGATGCAGCAACCACCCCACGGCGAACGCGACAAACCAGCGACGGGCAAATCCTCGCCCGCCCACGGCACGGAACTGCCCGACGCCTGGCAGGACGTCCTGTCCGGCCGCACGCCGCGGCCGCGACGCGGCGGCGCCGGCAGCCTGGGGTTTTTCCTCGAACTGGTCCACGCCGACGACGCCCCGGCCGCGCGCCTGGAGGCGGCCCCGGTGTGGCTGACCTCGAAAGGGCGCGGCCAGACAACCCGGGCCACGCCGCTGGACAGCCCGCAACTGGCGCACGCCCGCATGACCCTTGCCGAACAGCGGCTGGCCGCCAGCGTGCTGGGCCTGCCCTCCACCGTGCGCAAGGACCGCCACTACGCGCACCTGCACGGCGCCGTCGCCGACGCCCTGCTGACCGACATGCTCGACACCGCGCCGTGCTTTCTCGGCGGAGTGGCCGGCCTGCACCTTTCGCGCGGCAAGTCGCGCGCGCTCGACTGGCACTGGGTGAAACGCGACGATGGCCGGCAGCAACTGCTGCCGCAGATCGGCCACGGCCAGCGCCTGCTCGCCCTCGGCCACCTCTGGTACCTGGATGCCGAGCACGCCGAGCTGGGCATGCTGCAGGGCGACCCCGACGCGCTTCGCCTGCTCGACCTGCCGCCGCTGGCCCCCGAGCAAAGCGCCGCCTTCGCCGAGGCCCTGGCGGCCTCGCCATGGGCCGGGCGCCTGCCGGCGCCACACGTGTTCGCCGCGCCCCGCGCCATCGACACCTCGCCCCGTCCGGTCCTGGCCCTCAACGCGCTGTCGCGGCACCCGCGCCTGAACGGCGGCAATTCGCCACTGGGCTACGCCCGCCTGGGCTTCGACTACGCCGGCATCGTCCTGTCCGCGCGCGAGGACGACGACACGGCCGCGGCGCAACGCGTGCGCAACGGCAAGCTGGTCGAGATCCGGCGCCGCCGCGGCGAGGAGCTGGCCGCGATCGAGCGCCTGGAAGGCTGCGGCCTGCGACCCGCCGTGGACACCGAGGGCCTGCCCTGGGACGTCACCGAAACCCTGCCCGGCGACGCCTGGCTGTTCCCGGGCAAGGGCCACAGCGGCGCGCTGGAGGTCAACACGCCCTCGCGCTGGATGTCGTTGCGCGAACGTTTCGGACAGGCCGGTTTCACGCTGGCCTACGCGCCCAGCTTTCCGTTCGAGGTCGTGGACGCGCCGGCGCACTGGTACGCCAGCGCCCGCGACACCCGCGGCCACCGCCGCTTCGAGCTGGAAGTGGGCGTCGAAGTGGACGGCGAACACATCAACCTGCTGCCGGCCGTGACCCGCGCCATCCACGACGGCCAGCTCACCCTGGAAGCGGCCGACGGCGAACCCGAGGACCCGGTCTGGTACGCGCCGCTGGACGCCCGGCGCCGCCTCCCGGTGCACGTGAACGAACTGCGTCCGCTGCTGGCGCCGCTGGCCGACTGCCTGGAGCGTCCCGGCGAGCACGTGCGCCTGCCGCGCGTGCAGGCCGGCCGCCTGGACGAACTGGCCGAGGCCCTGCCCGACAAGCGCGACCTCAAGGCTCCCAAGGCGCTGCGCGAATTCACCACGCGCCTGCAGAAAGCCGCCGCGCGCAGCAGCCGGAAGATTCCCGCGGCGCTCGAAGCCACCTTGCGCCCCTACCAGCGCGAGGGCCTGCGCTGGCTGAACGCGCTGGCCGACGCCGGCATCGGCGGCGTGCTCGCCGACGACATGGGCCTGGGCAAGACCCTGCAGGTGCTGGCCCACCTGCTGGCCCTGCGCGAGGCCGGCCGCCTCGACCATCCGGTGCTGGTGGTCGCGCCGACCAGCCTGATTCCCAACTGGGAAAGCGAAACCGCGCGCTTCGCGCCCACGCTGTCGGTGCTGACCCTGAGCGGTCCGCAGCGCGCCGAGCACTTCGACGCCATCGGCGATCACGACCTGGTCCTGACCAGCTACGCGCTGCTGCCGCGCGACGTGGCCGCGCTCAAGAAACACCGCTTCGCCGTGGTCGTGCTGGACGAGGCGCAGCAGGTGAAGAACCCGCGCACCCACGCGCGGCGCGCGGTGCTGGCGCTGAAGGCCCCGCGCCGGCTGTGCATGACCGGCACGCCGCTGGAAAACCACCTCGGCGAGCTGTGGTCGCAACTGGACCTGGCCGTGCCCGGCCTGCTCGGCGACGAAGCCGCCTTCCGCCACCACTACCGCATCCCGATCGA
>CAZBZD010000244.1:0-2789 GCA_964496295.1 uncultured Rhodanobacteraceae bacterium
GTAATGCAGCCGGCGGCGACAGCCGCTAAGCTTTGCCTCGTCATCCTCCCCGCTCGGGCTTTCGACGCCATGGCCGACATCCTGCAACGCATCCTGGCACGCAAAAGCGAAGAGGTCGCCCAGCGCAGCGCGCGCGTGCCGCTGGCCGAGCTGATGGCACGTTGCGAGGATGTTTCCGCCACCCGCGGTTTTGCCGCGGCCGTCGAGGCACGCATCGAGCGCGACGAGCCGGCGGTGATCGCCGAGATCAAGAAGGCCAGCCCCAGCAAGGGCGTCATTCGTCCGCAACTGGATCCGGCCTTCGTGGCGCGAAGCTACGCCAAGGCCGGCGCCACCTGCCTGTCGGTGCTGACCGACGCGGAGTTCTTCCAGGGCAGTCCCGATTACCTGCGCCTGGCCCGCGACGCCTGCAAGTTGCCGGTGCTGCGCAAGGATTTCATCGTCGATGCCTACCAGGTCTACGAGGCGCGCCAGATGGGCGCCGACTGCATCCTGCTGATCGTCGCGGCGATGGAAGACGGCCCGCTGCTCGACCTGACCATGCTCGCCGCCGAGCTGGACATGGACGTGCTGGTGGAAGTGCACGACGAGGAAGAACTGGAGCGCGCCCTGGCCCTGCCGGCGCCGCTGATCGGCATCAACAACCGCAACCTGCGCACCTTCGACACCAGCCTGGACACCTCGGCCAGCCTGCGCGACATCGTGCCCTACGACCGCACCCTGGTCACCGAAAGCGGCATCCGCACGCCCGAGGACGTCACGCGCATGCGCGAGGCGGGCATCGACGCGTTCCTGGTCGGCGAGGCCTTCATGCGCGCCGAGGATCCCGGCACCGAGCTCAAGCGCCTGTTCTTCCCCTGATCATCATGCAGGGACGGGACGAGAGATCGCAGGCGGATGCCGCTGCGGTGCCGCCGCGGCGCACGGTATTGTTCGATTTCGACGGCGTGCTGTTGCGTGGAGATGCCTTCGGCGAATTCGTGCGCGCGCGTTTTCGCCGTGCGCGCTGGCGCCTGCTGCCGGCCTTCCTGCTGGTCCTGCCGCTGCTGCCGACGTTGCCGTTCACGCGACGCTGGGCGAAGAAGGTTTTCGTGCGGGTCGCGCTGGCGGGGCTGTCCGGGCCGCGCTACCGGGCGCTGGCGCAGGCCTTCGGCGACGAGCTGGCGCGCCAGCCGCGACGGTTCCATCGCGAGGCGCTCTCGCGCCTGCGCGCGCACCTGGCCGCTGGCGACGCGGTGATGGTGGTCACCGGTTGCGAAGACACCTTGGTGCGCAGCATTTTCGAGGGCCTGGGCCTGCCCGGCGTGCCGATCCTGGCTTCGCGCCTGGTGCCCGGTCCGCTGGGCATGCGCGTGGCCCTGCACAACATCGGCCGGTACAAGCTGGAATCGCTGGCGGCCGCTGGCGTGACGCCGGCCTGGGACGTGGCCTACGGCGATTCCGTGCACGACCTGCCGATGCTGCGCGAGGCGCGCGAGGCGGTGCTGGTCAATGCCACGCCGGCATGGTGCAAGCGCGTCGAGCAGGCGCTGGGGCGCAGCGTGACGCGCGTGCACTGGTATTGATGCCGGGGATCGCGAAGGGCCGCAAGGCTGCCATACGCGCAGGACGGGCACCGGTCGCCAGCATGGGCCTTCGATGGCGGGCCGTGCCCGCCCTGCCCGAGCCCCGAATCCGGCCCCTCAACGCGTGCCGCGCACCACGATGGTCTTGCCCGACACGTCGATCATGCCCTGTTCCTCGAGCTGCTTGAGCACGCGCCCGACCATTTCGCGCGAGCAGCCGACGATGCGGCTCACTTCCTGGCGCGAAATGCGGATCTGGGTACCCTCGGGATGGGTCATCGCGTCCGGCTCGTCGCACAGGTCGAGCAGGGTGCGCGAGACGCGGTTGGTGACGTCCATGAAGGCCATGCGGCTGACCTGGCGCGAGGTGCGCAGCAGGCGGTTGGTGAGCTGGAAGCCGATGGCGAACAGCAGCTTCGGGCACTCCTCGTGCAGGCCGGAGTCGAACAGGCTGAACAGGCGGTCGTAGCTGATTTCGGCCATTTCGCAGGCCGTGCGCGTGCGCACCAGCGATTCGCGCTGGGACTGTTCGACGAACAGGCCCATCTCGCCGATGAACTGGCCGCGGTTGATGTAGGCCAGGATCAGCTCGCGCCCGTTTTCGTCCTCGGTGCATACCGAAACCGAGCCCTCGATCACGTAGTACAGCGTGTTGGCGGGGTCGCCGGGACGGATGATGGCGGTCTTGCTGGGATAGCGCCGGCGGTGGCACATGCCCAGGAAACGCTCCATGGACTGCGGATCGGGCCCCAGCGCCGGAGGCGCCTGGTGGCGTTCGAAAGCTTGCTGCAGAAGGTATTTGAGTTCGGCCACGGTATTCCCCGGTACAACTGGCAAGACGCCGCACCACGCATGGAGTGCGGCCTGAAAAGTGGCTTTGGAAGCAGTTCCCACCCGGGTCCATACTACACAAAACGACGACATTTGCATCCCGGCGCCGGGTTCAAATCATCCGTGGCATGTCGCATAATTCGCGTTCTGGCATGCCGGTCGCTTCGTCGCGGCCGGTTGCAAGGGTTGCGGGCCCCTGGCGCCGCGTTGATTTTCGTGCGGGGATCCATGTTGCTGACCCGCCGCCGCGTGTGCCGCGCCGAGCGGCCGAGAGGGCTGCCATGGTCAAGCCGAAACCGATTCGACCCAAACCCATTCCGCGCCTGAAGCTGCAGGGCTTCAACAACCTCACCAAGGCGTTGAGCTTCAACATCTACGACATCTGCTACGCGG
>CAZBZD010000245.1:0-2735 GCA_964496295.1 uncultured Rhodanobacteraceae bacterium
TCCATGACGCCGACCGCGTTGGTGCGCTTGGACAGCTTCTTGCCATCCTTGTCGAGGATCATCGGCAGGTGCGCGAAGGTCGGCACCGGCGCGCCCAGCGCCTGGTAGATGTTGATCTGGCGCGGCGTGTTGTTGACGTGGTCGTCGCCGCGGATGACCTCGGTGATGCCCATGTCCATGTCGTCCACCACCACCGCGAAGTTGTAGGTGGGGAAGCCGTCGGAACGGAAGATCACCAGGTCGTCCAGCTCGCTGTTGGCGATCTCGATGCGGCCCTTGACCTTGTCCTCGAACACCACCGAACCTTCCTGCGGCGTCTTGAAGCGGATCACGCGGTCGGGGTCGTCGCGGTACGGCTCGTCGCGATCACGGTAGTGGCCGTTGTAGCGCGGTTTCTCGCCCTTGGCGCGCGCGGCTTCGCGCATGGCCTCGATCTCGTCCTTGCTCTCGTAGGCGTAGTAGGCCTTGCCCTCGGCGAGCAGCTTTTCGGCCACCTCGCGGTAGCGGTCCAGGCGTTCGGTCTGGTAGTACGGGCCGAGGTCGTGCTTCAGGCCCAGCCATGCCATGCCGTCCAGGATCGCCTGCACGGCGGCGTCGGTCGAGCGCTCGCGGTCGGTATCCTCGATGCGCAGCACGAACTCGCCGCCCAGGCGCCGTGCTTCCAGCCAGCAGTACAACGCCGTGCGCGCGCCGCCGATATGCAGGAATCCGGTAGGGCTGGGGGCGAAACGGGTGCGAAAGCTCATCGTGACTTGCCGGTTGGTCAAACCGCGCATTTTAACCGATGTCCCCGCCGTGGAACCGCCTGTTTGCCCGGCGCCGTGCCAGAACCGCGGGGTGAGCGCCCGGGTCAGTCCACGTGGATGGTGATCTTCTTCGACACCAGCGGCGGGTCGAACGGGACGTGGTTCATGTCGCCCAGTTCCAGCTGCAGGGTGTGCGTGCCCGGCGGCAAGGTCAGCGTGGTCTGCGTCTGGCCGCCACCGAAATGCAGGTGGTGCTCGTCCGAGGGAATCGGCTGGCCGGCCACCGGCAAGGCATCGACGTCGACCAGCAGGTGGTGGTGCCCGGTGTGCGGTCGGTCCACGCCCGAAGGCGCCACGCCCATGCCCTCGAGGCCGAACTTCACCACGAACGGGCTGGTCACGCGGGCCCCGTCGGCCGGGGAAATGATGTAGACCTTCGCGTCCGCCGGCGCCTCGTGCACGGGAAGGCCATCGGCGGCCAGTGCCGTGGCGGCGACAAGCGACAAGCCCAGAACCATCATCAAGCGTTTCATGCTGCTCTCCCGTCGGTCGTGACCGGCAGTGTAACCAACCTCCGAGGGGTCCTGCCAACACCTGCTCGCCACGAGGGCTCCAAACCGGATAAAATGGCGCAGCGAGGATATTGAATGTCGGGTTGTTTCCGTGGCAATGCGACCGGTGAACAACTCCACGGGGGGAAACACAATGAGTCATTTCACACTTGCCTTGTCGGGGCTGTCCGACACCGATGCCGCGATGTTCGAGGCGGCGCTGGATGCCCTGCCCGACCACAGCTGGCAACTGGTCGATGCCCCGGAGGCCTTCCTCCTGATCGTGGACATCGACACCGTCTGGGGCCACATGGACTGGCTGCGCGCCACGGCCAACGGCAAACAGGTGGCGGCCTACACCCGGGACGGCAATGTCCGCGACTGCGACCTGGTCCTGACCAAGCCGCTGCGCGCGAACGAGCTGTCCGCGCTGCTGGCCCGCCTCGGCGACAGCGTCGGTGCCACCGCGCCGGTGCGTGCGGAGAACATGCCCGAACCCGTCGCGGTCGAGCCGGCCGTGGTCGTCGAAGAAGAAGACGCCGCCGCCGCGACGGAGACCGCCGCGCCGCCCGCCGGCGTCGATGCGGACGACATGCCGGACACCGGAACCGCTCCGCCGCAGCCCGCGCCGGCCCCCGCGGAACCGCCGCCACTGATGACCCTCGGCGAGTGCCTGCTTGCCGACAAGCTCGGCCACCCGTACAGCATGCAGGGGGCCGACGGCATCGTCCTGCAACTGGATCCCGAGCGTGGCGGCTACACCGGGCCTTCCACGCTCAAGCCGCTCAAGGCCCTGCTGGACACGCCCATGGACGAGGCCGAGGCCATGCAGCCGGACGCCATCGACCGCATGCGCGAGGCTCCGGCGCTGCCGCTGACCCGCCTGCTCTGGTTCGCGGCCCTGTGCGCCAGCCCCGGCGTACTGGCGCCGAACCTGGACCGGCAGGCACGCTTTCACCTGACCCGCTGGCCGCAGATCGAACGCGAGTTTCCGCGCCACTTCCGCATCGCCACGACCATGATGAAAGGCCCCGGCACCCTCGGCGACATCGCTTCGATGGCCAACGCCCCGGCCGGCGACGTGGCCGATTTCATCAATGCCTACAGCGTGGCCGGGTATGTCGCCTGCGAAGGCGCGGGCGATTCGAACGGCGAAGCCGTGACGGAAGGCAACAACCGCATGTTCTCGCGCCTGCGCCGCCCGTTCACGCGCGGCGGACAGCAGGAAGCCACCTGACCGGCGCAAGAGCACCCCGCCCGCGGGCGGGATTGTCATTTTCCCGGACCCTTCCGGACGACGAACGCGTCTGCCGCCGGCCGGCGGAAACGGCAGGCATCGCGCCTGCCGTTTTCGTCTTCAGCGCAAGCCGGTCTCGCTGCGCGCGATGACCATGCGCTGGATCTCGCTGGTGCCTTCGTAGATCTCGGTGATCTTGGC
>CAZBZD010000246.1:0-2725 GCA_964496295.1 uncultured Rhodanobacteraceae bacterium
TGCAGGCTGTCGCGCGTGACCGCGACCAGCAGGCCGTCGTGCCGGCGCGCGGCTTCGGCCACGGCCAGCGAGGTGGCCGAGCCGTGCGGCGTGATCCAGAACCGGCGCTGCTTGGCCGACGTGGGCAGGGGGGTATCGAGCAGGGGCATGGGCAAAAACCAATACACAACGGCACCGGTCGCGGGCGCGGCCAGTGCGTCGGGAAGACGGGCGGCCATTTTAGCAGGCATGCCGGGCATGCCCTGCCGGGACCCGGGCGGGTGCATGGCATGCGGCCATTGTCGCAGGAGCCGGTCCCGCTGGCGATGGCTTGCGCCGGGCGCGAGGACGGGCCGGTGCCGGCAGGGCGCGTCCCTGGGCGCGCGGTGGAAGTGCCGCGGCGCGGGAATGACGTGGAAACGCGGCTTTCGAGGCTGCCGGCAGTGGCGGGTCAGGCCAAGTCCAGGGCGATCCGCGCGGTGCCGGGATCGTCGGCCATCGCCTGGCGCTTGAACCCCAGTTGCCGGCACAGGTCCAGCATGGGGCGATTCTCGATCAGCACGTGGCCCCACAGGCGCGCCACCTTGCGACGCCGGCAGTCGTCGACCAGGCGCTGCATCAGCAGGGCGCCCAGGCCGTAGCCGGTCCAGGCCTTTTCCACCAGTACCGCGAACTCGGCCTGGTTGGTGGTCCGGTCGACGTAGATGCGGCCGACGCCGCGGATGTCCTCGGGGCTGACGGTGGCGTCGACCAGCACGTTGGCGGTTTCGACCTCAGGGTCGGTGCGGCACAGTTGCCGCGCCATGGGCGGAGGCAGTTCGCGCATGTGATAGAGGAAACGCATGCGGATCTCGTCGGCGGAAAGGCGCGTGAAACAGCGCTGGATCGCCTCGACGTCGTCCGTCGCGACGGCGCGCAGCCACAACCGGCGGCCGTCGCGGATTTCCACTTCCTCGCCGCGGTCCGTCGCCCGCGTGACGCGCGCGAAGCGCCGCGCGGCCGGCGGCGGAAGGGGCGAGCCCTGCGCGGGGCCGGCCGGGTTGGAACCCTTGTTCGTCATCGGCATCCTCTCCCGGTGCATTGTGTCGCGCCTGCGGGCCCGGTTCCAGCGGGACCGGCGCGGATGTTCAGCCGCGTTTCCTCCACGCCGGGACGGGGAAACCGATAGACTCCGGGGTTTTCCGACAAGGGACGCACATGTCCGGTCATGCCGATTCGCTGAAGGCGGTGGTTTTTGCCCTGTCCGCCAATTTCGCCATCTTCCTGGCCAAGGGCGCGGCGGCGCTGGTCACCGGCTCGGGCTCGATGCTGGCCGAGGCGGTGCATTCGCTGGCCGATTGCGGCAACCAGTGCCTGCTGCTGCTGGGCATGCGCCAGGCCAAGCGTCCGCCTTCGGACGCCTACCCGCTGGGCTGGGGGCGGGCGCTGTATTTCTGGTCGTTCCTGGTGGCGATCCTGCTGTTCACCGTCGGCGGCATGTTCTCGATCTACGACGGCGTGCACAAGCTCGGCCATCCCGAGCAGCTGTCCTGGCCGTGGCTGGCCGTCGGCGTGCTGGTTTTCGGCCTGGTCGCCGAGGGCTTCTCGCTGTGGGGCTGCCTGCGCGAAGTGAACAAGGTACGCGGCAAGCGCAGCCTGTGGCGCTGGTTCCGCGAGAGCCGCACCGCCGAGCTGCTGGTGATTTTCGGCGAGGACATGGCCGCGATGCTCGGCCTGCTGCTGGCCCTGCTGGCGGTGGCCATGACCATGCTGACCGGCAACCCGCTGTTCGACGCGCTCGGCAGCATCGCGATCGGCGTGCTGCTGGTGGTGGTGGCGCTGGCGCTTGCCGTCGAGGTGAAGGCGCTGCTGATCGGCGAGGGTGTCGAGCCGCACCGCCGTGTCGAGCTGATGGCGTTCCTGCAGCGCCGCGACGAGATCGAGGAAGTGCTCAACCTGCTGACGTTGCAGATGGGGTCCGACGTGATGGTGGCGGTGAAGGCGAAGATGGCGCCGATGCCCTCGGCGCTGGCCATGGTGGCGGCGATCAACGACGTCGAGCGCGACCTGCGGGCGAGCTTTCCCGACGTGCGCTGGAGCTTCTTCGAGCCCGACGTGGCCGACTAGCCGGCTCCGGCACGGTTACAGGCCGACGCCCACGCCGACGCCGAAGTGCACGTTGGACCAGGGGCTGCGCAGTTCCTCGGCGGTCCACAGGTGATAGTCGGCGGCCTCCACCAGCGGATACACGTACTCGGCATCGCCGACCCTACCCGAACGCGTGCCCTCGATGCGGCCGCTGACGGTCATCAGATGGCCGGGCGGGTAGTTGAGCGGTTCCAGGTAGCCCGGCACGATGGCGATGAAGCGGCCGCCGGGCGCGTCTTTCGGTTGCGGCCGCTGCGACTTGTCCAGCGGAAAGGCCAGCAATTCGATCTCGGTATGGTCGGCCAGGTTGGTGACATGGACGATGCGGCCGCCCCAGATCACGCCGGCATGACCGAACTGCTCCGGCGCCTGCGCCACGGTTCTCGGCTGGACATGCACCGTGCCCGGGGCCGGCTTGTAGATCGGGGCGGGTGCGCAGCCGGCCAGCAGAAGGACGGCGGCGGCAAGGCAGGGAAGCGGGAGACGTGGGAGGCGCATGGCGATGGTCCGGTCAGCCGAAGGTGAAAGTGAAGGCCCGCAGCCCGGGCTCGGGGATGCGGATGGTGACGACGTGGTCACGGTAGTCGTCACTGTCGAACAACGTGTAGAGCCGGCTTTC
>CAZBZD010000247.1:0-2720 GCA_964496295.1 uncultured Rhodanobacteraceae bacterium
CGCCAATTTACGGGCGCGCAAACCGCCACGACTCCGAAAAATCGTAGGGCGGGCAGTGCCCGCCGCGGAAGCTCCCCGCAAGCCGACGGCGGGCAGTGCCCGCCCTACTCGAGTCCCGATACCACACCGAAGGCCGCGGCCCTCATCAAACCGGGTCCCGGGTCCCGGGTCCCGGGTCCCGTTTTTTCCCGACCAGCCAGTCAAAATTTTCGACATACTCTTGTCCCTCCCGAACAACGCAATCAATGGATACTGCCCGTCAAACTGAGCAGCGGCAGCAGGATCGCCGCCATGATGAGCGCCACCAGCGCCGTCATGACCAGCGTCAGCACCGGCACCAGCGCGGCCAGCAGGCGGTCGATGGAACGGCGTGATTCCGCATCGAAGGTGTCGGCCACCTTGAGCAGCAACGCGTCCAGCTCGCCGGCCTCCTCGCCCACCTCGATCATCTGCAGGGCCAGGCGCGGAAAGCATTCGGTGGCGGCCAGCGCCGTGCCCAGGTCGGCGCCCCCCTTGACCGCCTCGGCCGCTTCGGCCAGTGCCCGGTCCAGTGCCCTGTTGCTTGTGACCTGCCGGGCGATGGAAAGTGCCGCCAGCAGCGGCACGCCGTTCCCGAGCAGCGTGCCCAGGGTGCGCGCGATGCGCGCGGTTTCCACCTTCAGCAGCAACGGGCCGACCACGCGCATGCGCAGCAGGCGGGCGTGCCAGGCGCGGCGCGCGTCGGGATCGCGCAGGCGCGCCCTCCACAGCAGGGCCGCGGCGACGATCGCCAGGCCGATCAGCCACCACCAGCCCTGGATGACCTGGCCGACGGCGAGCACGCCCCGGGTGATCCACGGCAGCGGCACGCCCATGTTGGCGAAGATCGGCACGAACTGCGGCACCACGTAGGCCATCAGCAGCACCAGCGAACCGAGCACGCCGACCAGCAGGAAGGCCGGGTAGATGAGCGCGTTGATGACGCTGGAACGCAGCGCCTGCGCGCGCTCCAGGTAATCGGCCAGGCGCCGCAGCGTGCCTTCCAGCGCGCCGCCGGCCTCGCCCGCGCGGACCAGCGAGATGTACAGGCGCGGGAACACGTCGTGCTCCTCCTCCAGCGCGCGCGAAAGCGTGCTGCCGCCGCGCACGCGGTCGCGCACCCGCTCGATGAGTTTCTGCGCGGAAGCGCCTTCGGGCAGTTCCTGCAACAGGGTCAGGGCGCGGTCCAGCGGCTGTCCCGCGCCCAGCAGGGTTGCCAGCTGGTGCGTGAAAAGCGCCAGCTGGCCGCCCGCAAGCGGCCCGCGCCGCAGCCAGGCAAAGCTCTGCGCCGTTGCCACGGCATCGGCCGGCGCCGCTTCCAGCGGCGTGTGCCCCTGGTCCTGCAACCTGGCGACGACCTCCTCCTCGCTGGCCGCTTCCATGCTGCCGCGCAGGGTTTCGCCGGTGGCGCTGATGGCCTTGTAGCGGAAGGAAGGCATTTACGGCACTCGGGACTCGGGACTCCCCAAAGCCGGGACTCGGGGTTGTGGGAGATGCAGCCTTCGAGTTGAGGGTTGCGGCATCGGGACCCGGGATCCGGGACCCGGGACCCGTAATGCATGGGTGCCGTGGTTGTTTGCCGGTTGGCGGAATCCCCACTCCGCAAGGCTTCGACAAAAGCGGGCAGGGCGGGCACTGCCCGCCATCGGCTTGCGTGAAGCTTCCATGGCGGGCAGTGCCCGCCCTACCCGGGTTCCGCCGACGCATCGGGTCCCCGGTCCCGGGTCCCGGGTCCCGACCAGATCACCCTTCCTGCGTGACACGCAGCACCTCCTCCAGCGTGGTCACGCCGGCGACGGCCTTGGCGATGCCGTCCTCGTACATGGTGCGCATGCCGGCCGCGCGCGCGGCGCGCTCGATCTCGCCGGCGTCGGCGTGCTGCATGACCAGGCGCTGCAGCGGCTCGCTCATGACCAGGAATTCCATGATCGCCTGGCGGCCGTGGTAGCCGCCGGGATTGGCCTCGCTGGTGCCGGGCTTGTACAGGCGGATCGGGCGCTCGTCGGTGTATTTTTCCAGCTCGAACTGGGCGATCACTTCCGGCGACGGCTCGTAGGGAATCGCGGTTTCCGGATCCAGCCGGCGCACCAGCCGCTGCGCCAGGATGCCGTTGATGGTCGAGCCCAGCAGGTAGTCCTCCACGCCCATGTCGAGCAGGCGGGTGACGCCGCCGGCGGCCGAGTTGGTGTGCAGCGTGGACAGCACCAGATGCCCGGTCAGCGCCGACTGGATGGCGATGCGGCAGGTTTCCAGGTCGCGCATTTCGCCGATCATGATGACGTCCGGGTCCTGGCGCACGATCGAGCGCAGGGCGCCGGCGAAATCCAGCCCGATGGCGGGCTTGGTCTGGATCTGGTTGATGCCCTCGAGCTGGTATTCGACCGGGTCCTCGACGGTGATGATCTTGACCTGGTCGGTGTTGATGCGCGACAGCGCGGTGTACAGCGTGGTGGTCTTGCCCGAGCCGGTCGGGCCGGTGACCAGCAGGATGCCGTTGGGGCGTTCCAGCACCTCGATGAAGCGCTCGCGGAAAGCGTCGGTGAAGCCCAGGGTGGAAAAATCGAACACCACCGATTCGCGGTCGAGGATGCGCATCACCACCGATTCGCCGAAGCTGGTCGGCACCGTCGACACGCGCAGGTCCAGCTCCTTGCCCTGCACGCGCAACTGGATGCGCCCGTCCTGCGGCAGGCGGCGCTCGG
>CAZBZD010000248.1:0-2700 GCA_964496295.1 uncultured Rhodanobacteraceae bacterium
GGTGCAGGCGCTGTGCTTCTTCGCCGGCGCCAACTCCATCTTCATGGGCGACAAGCTGCTGACCACCGGCAATCCGGATGTCGAGCACGACCGGCGCCTGCTCGAACGGCTCGACCTCAAGCCGCTGGAAGTTGTGCACGAACCGGATACCGTGCATGCCGACATCCTCGAACCGGCTTGAATCACCGTCCGGTCTTCCGCCAACGTAGGGCGGGCATTGCCCGCCGTCGGGTTGCATTTCGGCGGGCGGTGCCCGCCCTACCCGTAGTTCCGGGACAACACCTTGCCTCGACCATCGCCGCTCCTGCGCCTGACCGTCGCCTGCCGACAGCGTGAACATGACGGGCTGCGCCGACACCTGGCCAGCCTCGACGGCTTCGATGGCGTGCACGGACGTCTGGGCGGCCAAACCGTCACCTGTTTCTGCAGCAACGACTACCTCGGCCTCGCGCACCATCCGGACGTCGTCCGCGCACTGCACAATGCCGCCGCCAGGCACGGCGTCGGCAGCACCGGCTCGCACCTGGTCAGCGGCCACCGGCGCGAACACGCACGACTGGAAGAAGTCCTGGCCGACTGGACCGGGCGCGAACGCGCGCTGGTGTTTTCCAGCGGCATGATGGCCAATCTCGGCGTGATGCAGGCTCTGCTGGCGCGCGGCGACATTTGCGTGCAGGACAAGCTCAACCACGCCAGCCTGATCGACGGCGCGCGCGCCAGCGGCGCTACGCTGCGCCGCTATCGCCACGCCGACGCCGGCTCGGCCGCGCGCCAGCTGGCCATCGACCCCGGTGCCGCCGCGCTGCTGGCCACCGACGGCGTGTTCAGCATGGACGGCGACATCGCGCCGCTGGCCGAGCTGGCCGCGCTGTGCCGCCGCGAAGGCGCCACGCTGATGGTCGACGACGCGCACGGCCTGGGCGTCGTCGGCCCCGAAGGCGCCGGCAGCATCGCCGCCGCCGGGCTTGGCCAGGCCGATGTGCCGGTGCTGATGGGCACGCTGGGCAAGGCCCTGGGATGCGGCGGCGCCTTCGTCGCCGGCTCCGCCGATCTCGTCGACGGCCTGGTGCAGTTCGCGCGCAGCTACGTCTACACCACGGCCATGCCGCCGGCGCTGGCCGTGGCCGCCGGTGCCGCCGTCGCCATCGCGCGCCGGGAAGCATGGCGGCGCGACCATCTCGACGCCCTGATCGCCCGCTTCCGCCACGGCGCGCGTCAGCTCGGTCTGCCACTGATGGATTCGGATACGCCGATCCAGCCACTGCTGCTGGGCGACAGCGAACGCGCCGTGCGGGCCGCGCGCCATCTGCGCGATGCCGGTTTGCAGGTGACCGCCATCCGCCCGCCCACCGTGCCGCGGGGCCGGGCGCGCTTGCGCATCACCCTGTCGGCGGCGCATGCCGAAGCGGATGTCGACCGCCTGCTGGAAGCGCTGGCCACCGTTCCATCAGCGTTACAATGAGCGGCTCCGCCTGCTCTCCACCATCCTGCCGGCTTGTGCCGGCATGACGAAAAAACCGTTTCAGGTACCTCACGGCAAGCGTTCCATGTCCGAACTTTTCATCGAAACCCGCGGCGACGGACCGCACCACGTCGTGCTGCTGCACGGCTGGGCCATGCACGGCGGCGTGTTCGCGCCGCTGACCGAAGCGCTGGCGGACACCTGCACCGTGCACGTGGTCGACCTGCCCGGCCACGGCCATTCGCGCGACTGCGACCTGCCGCTGGACCCGGCCGCCTGCGCGCGGGCCATCGCCGAAGCCACGCCGCCGGCGATCTGGCTGGGCTGGTCGCTGGGCGGATTGATCGCGCTCGCCGGCGCGCTCGACCATCCCCGCCAGGTGCAGGCGCTGGCGATGATCTGCGCCTCGCCCTGTTTCGTGCGCAAGCCGGGCTGGGACTTCGGCTTGCCGCCGGAAGTGTTTTCCACCTTCGGCCGCGAGCTGGACGTCGACTACCACGCCACGCTGGACCGTTTCCTGGCGCTGGAGGCGATGGGCAGCGAACACGCGCGCCACGAAATGCACCGCTTGCGCGAGGCGGTCTTCGCGCGCGGCGAGCCGGACAAGCGCGTGCTCAAGGAAGGCCTCGCGGTGCTCGACGACACCGACCTGCGCGCGCGCCTGCCCGAACTGGCGCAGCCCAACGCATGGATCGCCGGCGCCCGCGACCGCCTGATCCCGTGGCGCGCCATGCAATGGTCGGCCGAACCGGCCGGCGGCACCTTCACCCGCATCGACCACGCCGGCCACGCGCCCTTCATCGGCTTCGTCGGCCCGGTCGCCGATGCCCTCGCGCCGTTGACGGACGCGCCCGCGGCGAACAGGAAACAGGCATGAGCGACACCTTCACCCTCGACCGGCGCCAGGTCCGCCACGCCTTCGGCCGCGCCGCGCCAGGCTACGAAAAGCACGACGTGCTGCAGCGCGAAGTGCAGGACGAACTGCTTTCGCGGCTGGACTTCTATCTGGAAAAGCCTTCGCGCATCGTCGATGTCGGCGCCGGCACCGGGCGCGGCACCGCGCTCCTGAAAAAGCGCTACGGCAAGGCCGAGGTCATCGCCCTCGACCATTCCCTGCCGATGCTCGGCCAGAGCCGCCGCCACCGCAAGCTGCTGCGCCCGTTCGCCTGCGTGGCCGGCGATGCCGCGCGCCTGCCGCTGGCCGACCACTGCGTCGACGTGCTGCATTCCAACCTGTG
>CAZBZD010000249.1:0-2693 GCA_964496295.1 uncultured Rhodanobacteraceae bacterium
AGCTTGTTCCACAGGAAGTTGTAGTCCATGGCGAACATGTTGGCCGACTGTTTGGCGTCGGCACCGGCGCCGTGGCCGCCCTCGCGGTTCTCGTAGAACCAGACGTTCTCGTAGCCCATGTGCTGCATCCGCGCCGCCATCTTGCGTGCCTGCTCGGGGCCGACGCGGTCGTCGCTGGTGGAGGTGTAGAACAGCACGTCCGGGTAATCCATGCCCTGCTTGACGTTCTGGTACGGCGAGAAGGCCTTGATGAAGGCCCATTGCTCGGGATCGCGCGGGTCGCCGTATTCGCCGATCCACGAGGCGCCGGCCTGCAGGTAGACGTAGCGCTTCATGTCCAGCAGCGGGATGTTGCAGGCGATGGCGCCGTACAGTTCGGGATACTGCGTGAGCATGTTGCCCATCAGCAGGCCGCCGTTGCTGCCGCCCTGCGCGCCGAGGTGTTCGGGCGAGGTGACGCCGCGCTTGATGAGATCCTTGGCGACGGCGGCAAAGTCCTGGTAGGCCCTGGGACGCTTGGCCTTCATCGCGGCGTGGTGCCAGCGCGGGCCGTACTCGCCGCCGCCGCGGATGTTGGCGACCACGTACACGCCGCCGCGTTCGAGCCACGCGCGGCCGATGCTGCCCGAGTAATGCGGGCGCAGCGAGATGCCGAAGCCGCCGTAGCCGTATTCGAGCACGCGGTTGCCGCCGTCGAGCTTCATGTCCTTCGGCGCGACTTCGAAGTACGGGATTTTGGTGCCGTCCTTCGAGGTGGCGAAGTGCTGGCTGACGGTGAATTTCGAGGCGTCGAAGAAGTCCGGTTCCTTTTTCAGCACCCTGGCTTCGCCCTTGCCGATGGTGCCCAGTTCCAGCGTGGACGGGGTGAGGTAGCCGGTGACGTGCAGCCAGTAGGCGTCGCTGTGGTCGGCATCGACGCCGTCGGCGGTGACGGTGGCGATGTCGGGCACGCCGGGCAGCGGCGCGCGCGACCAGCTGCCGTCGTCGTGCGGCGTGAGCACGCTGATGCGGCCCTTGACGTCCTGCATGAGGTTGAGGATGAGGTGGTGGCGCGTCCACGAGTAGGAGGCCAGCGCGGTGTGTTCGTCGGGCTTGAACAGCACCTCGAAGTCGCGCTTGCCGTCCATGAAGGCGTCGAAGTTCACGGCCAGCAGGCTGCCGGCGGCGTAGGTGCGGCCGTCGACCTTCCAGTCGGTCTTCGGTTCCACCAGCAGCCACTGGCGGTGCACGTTGATCTTGGCGTCGCCGGGCACGTCCACCTTGGCCAGCTTGCCGTCGTCCCTGCGCAGCCAGGTTTCGCCGTGGAAGAAGTCCTTCTGCACGCGCACGAAGTCGCGTTCGAAGCCGGGCGTGTTGTCGTGGTAGGCGCTGATCGCGAGGTCCGTGGGCTTGCCGGCGTAGACGGTCTCGGCGGCTTCGAGCGGCGTGCCGCGCGTCCATTCCTTGACGATGCGCGGGTAGCTGGATCTGGTCATCGAGCCGGGGCCGAAGTCGGTGCCGACGTAGATGTGGTCCTTGTCGATCCAGTCGACGGAGGTCTTGGCCTCGGGCAGGGTGAAGCCGTCCGCGACGAAGGACTTGCCCGGAATGTCGAACTCGCGGATCACGTGCGCGTCGCCGCCGTGGGGCGACAGCGAGATCAGGCAGCGCTTGTAGTCCGGCTTGAGGCACTGCGCGCCCTTGAACACCCACTCGTGGCCGTCCTTCTTGCCGAGCGCGTCGATGTCGAGGATGGTTTCCCATTCGGGATGGTCGCTTTCGTACGAGGCCAGCGTGGTGCGGCGCCAGATGCCGCGCGGATGGTCCTTGTCCTTCCAGAAGTTGTAGTAGTACTCGCCCATCTTGCGGACGTAGGGAATGCGTGCCTCGGAGGTCATCACCTCGAGGAGCTGCTGGCGCAGGCGCTCGAATTCGGGGCCGCTGGCGAAGTCCGCGGCCTTGGTGCGCGCATCCTGCTTGTCCACCCAGGCCAGCGCGCGTTCGCCGTGCGTTTTTTCCAGCCACAGGAAAGGATCGTCGGTGGTCGACGACGCCGTGGCCGGTTGCGGGTCGGTCCGGGTGTCGGTGGCCTGCACGGTCATGCTCGTGGCTCCCAGCGTGGCCACGATGGCCAGCATCAGCAGGGTGGATTTCATCACGTTCTCTCCGCACGTCGATGGAACGAAAAGCATGCCACACGCCCCGCCGGGGGACGTGTGACGAAGGTTGGGTGTGGTGCTTTGGCGGCGGGCACTGCCCGCCGCCGTACGCGAGAGTCAGTGCAACGCCAGCAGCGGGATGATCAGCAGCGCCACGATGTTGATGATCTTGATCAGCGGGTTCACGGCCGGGCCGGCGGTGTCCTTGTACGGATCACCCACGGTGTCGCCGGTGACGGCGGCCTTGTGCGCCTCCGAGCCCTTGCCGCCGAAGTTGCCGTCCTCGATGTACTTCTTGGCGTTGTCCCAGGCGCCGCCGCCGGTGGTCATCGAGATGGCCACGAACAGGCCGGTGACGATGGTGCCGATCAGCACGCCGCCCAGCGCCTTCGGGCCGAGGATCAGGCCGACCAGGATCGGCACCACCACGGGCAGCAGCGACGGGATGATCATTTCCTTGATCGCCGCCTTGGTCAGCATGCCCACGGCGCGGTCGTACTTGGGCCGGGCGGTGCCTTCCATGATGCCGCTGATCTCGCGGAACTGCTTGCGCAC
>CAZBZD010000250.1:0-2691 GCA_964496295.1 uncultured Rhodanobacteraceae bacterium
TGCCGGCCATCGTGGACTGGATCCAGAACCTGTTCCACGTGCAGTTCCTGTCGCCCGACGTCTACTACATCAGCGAGGTGCCCAGCGACCTGCACTGGAGCAACGTCGGCTGGATCGCCGGCATGGCCTTCGTGTTCTCGTTGCTGGCCACCATCTACCCCGCGTGGCGCGCCTCGCGCACCCAGCCGGCACAGGCGCTGCGCTATGAATGAACAGGGAACCCGCATGCGCGATCGGCAAACCGGCAACGGCGTGGTGCTGCGCGTCAGCCACGTCGCCAGGACCTACGCCGAAGGCGGCCTGCGCACCGAGGTGCTGCGCGACGTCAGTTTCGAGCTCGAACGCGGCAGGACGCTGGCCATCGTGGGCGCGTCCGGTTCGGGCAAGAGCACCTTGCTGCACATCGTCGGCGGCCTGGACAAGGCGACCGCCGGCGAGGTCGAGGTCGACGGCCGCGTGCTGTCCGCGCTGCCGGATGCCGAACGCGGCCGGGTGCGCAACCGGTCGCTGGGCTTCATCTACCAGTTCCACCACCTGTTGCCGGAATTCACGGCGCTGGAAAACGTGTGCATGCCGCTGCTGATCCGCGGCACGCCGATTGCCGAGGCGCGCAAGCGTGCCGTCGAGCTGCTCGACCGCGTGGGCCTGTCGCATCGCACCCGCCACAAGCCGGGCGAGATGTCCGGCGGCGAACGCCAGCGCTGCGCCGTGGCGCGCGCGCTGGTGACGCGGCCGGCCTGCATCCTGGGCGACGAGCCCACCGGCAACCTGGACGAGAAGAATGCCGCCCAGGTGTACGAGCTGATGCTGGAACTCAACCGCGAAATCGACACCAGTTTCGTGCTGGTGACGCACAGCCCGGGCCTGGCTTCGCGCATGGACCGGGTACTGGAACTGACCGAAGGCCATCTGGTCACGCCCGCCGGAAGCTGATGCGCAAAAGGCCAGGGAGGCCGGCATGCCAGGGACGCAAGGCAACACGACAAACGAGCACGATCCCTCTGCAGGGAACCTCGGAAAACCGCAGCCACCAGGCATTCCATGTGGGAGAGGCTTCCGCCGCTTTGGCATCATGGGCAGGGCTTGCGGCACCCATGGAGATGTCGCGGCGGAAGCCGCTCCCGCAGGTTTTTCGAGATGCCCTGCAGGAGGGCGTGAGGTGCGCTCGTGCAGGAGAAGCGGCGGGGTGGTTGCCGTTGCCGTGGCTTTCCTCGCTGGCGTGGTGTTCGTGCAATGCCTGCCGCACTTGCCGCCGCATTGGCTGGATGCCTTGCTGGCCGTCCCGGCATGCCTTGTCCTGTGGCGCTTCCCGCGCCTGCGCTGGCTGGCCGTGCTGGTGCTGGGCGTGGCCTGGGCGTCCTGGCGCGGCGACCTGGCCATGCAGGCGCGCCTGCCGCGGCACCTGGAAAAAAGCGACATCGACGTGGTCGGCACGGTCAGCGGCCTGCCGCGCAGCGGGCGCATCGCCAACCGTTTCGTGCTGCATGTGCAGAGCGCGTCGCTGGACGGCAAGCCGCTGTCCCTGCGGGGCGACACCCGCGTGTCATGGTACGGCGCCCCCGAGGGCCGTCCGGCGCCGTGCACGCGCTGGCATCTGCGCCTGCGCCTGAAACGGCCACGCTCGCTGCTCAACCCCGGCGGCTACGACAGCGAGCGCAGCGCGCTGGAGCGTCGCGAAGTCGCCACCGGCTACGTGCGTGGGAAGGGCGACAATCACCCGCTGGGCCGCGCCGGATGGTGTGTGGATCGCCTGCGCGCCGATGTCTCCGCCGCTATCGCCCGCGCGGTGCCGGATGCGCATGACGCCCACCTGCTGCAATCGCTGGCGGTGGGCGATACCCGTGCCTTGAGTGACCACGACTGGGACGTGGCGCGCGCCAACGGCATCTCGCACCTGCTCGCCATCTCGGGATTCCACGTCGGCGTGGCGGCGCTGGTCGGTGCCTGGCTGGTGTATGCCTTGTGGTGGCTGCTTCCCGGGCTCGGTCGTCGCGTGCCCAGGCAGGTGGCGCAAGGCGTGGCGGCCCTGGCGACGGCGGTCGGCTACGGGGCCATGGCCGGTTTCGGCCTGCCTACCGACCGTACCCTGCTGATGATCGCCGTGGTCGCCCTGGCACGTTGTTTTCGCCGCAGCACCGGCGGCGTGCAGACGCTGGCCACGGCGCTGCTCGTGATCGTGGCATGCGATCCGCTGTCGGTCCTGTCCGCCGGGTTCTGGCTGTCGTTCGCCGGCGTGGCGTTCCTGATGATCGGTCTGGCCCGGCCGCGCAGCGTGTGGGGCCACGTGAAGGCGCTGGGTACCACGCAACTGCTGATGACGGTGGCCTTGTTGCCGTTGACGGTGTGGTTTTTCGGGCAGGCATCCCTGGTGGGCGCGCTGTCCAACCTGGTCGCGGTGCCGGTGGTGAGCCTGCTCGTGGTGCCGCTGACCCTGCTGGGCACGTTGTTGCTGCCGTTTTCGGCCGGCGCGGCGGGCATGTCGTGGCAACTGGCGGCGTGGGTCATGCATCTTCTGTGGGGCCTGCTCGAGCACATGGCGCAGTGGCCCGGCGCGCACTGGTACCCGCCCGCGGTGACGCCGCTGGCGATGGGGCTGGCCACGCTGGGTGCGTTGTGGCTGTTCCTGCCGCGCGGCATGCCGGCGCGCTGGCTCGGCCTGCTGCTGTTCCTGCCGTTGCTGCTGCCGCCGGT
>CAZBZD010000251.1:0-2680 GCA_964496295.1 uncultured Rhodanobacteraceae bacterium
TGCGCGGGGCGTGGCCTGGCCGCCGGATCCGTCGCGTTGCTCCTTGATCCGGCCTGCTGCCGGGTGGCGAAACCGATCGCGGGGGGCATTACACTGGCGCGATGAACCTCACCCGGCCCCCGCGCACCTGGCTGTTCCACACTTTGCGCCTCGGTTTCCGCCTGCTGCCCCTGCCGCAGGCCACGCGTGACCGCTGGCGCCAGCACTTCCTGGACCGCCACGCCGCCTTGATCCCCGACGGCCCGCAGGGCCAGGCGCCGGCATCCACGGTGCGCCGGCACGCCGCCCACGAGCAGGCCGGGCAGCCCGCCATCGGCTTCGTGCCGCATCGCGAGGGCCGCCTGCCCGAGCCGCTGCCGGCCACGCTGGTGGCCTTCTACCTGCCGCAGTTCCACCCCATCGCCGAAAACGACGCCTGGTGGGGCAAGGGCTTCACCGAATGGCGCAACGTCGCCCGCGCCCTGCCGCAGTTCGAGGGCCACGCGCAACCGCGCCTGCCCGGCGAGCTGGGCTTCTACGACCTGCGCCTGCCCGAGGTCATGCGCCGGCAGATGCAGCTGGCGCGCGAATACGGCATCGGCGCGTTCTGCAGCTATTTCTACTGGTTCGACGGCAAGACCCTGCTGGAGCAGCCGCTGCGGCAATGGCTCGACGACCCCTCGCTGGACCTGCCGCTGTGCCTGTGCTGGGCCAACGAAAGCTGGTCGCGGCGCTGGGACGGCCGCGCCGACGACATCCTCATCGCGCAGCAGCACGGGCCCGGGGACGACCTGGCCTTCATCGCCCACGTCGCCGCCTGGCTGCGCGACCCGCGCTACCTGCGCGTGGACGGCAAGCCGTTGCTGCTGGTCTACCGGGCCGGCCTGCTGCCCGACCCCGCCGCGACCGCCGGGCGCTGGCGGCAATGGTGCCGCGAGCACGACGTGGGCGAGATCTTCCTGGCCTGCGTGCAGGGTTTCGAGCGCCTGGACCCGCGCCGCATCGGTTTCGACGCGGCGGTGGAATTTCCCCCCAACCTGACCACGCCGGCCAACCTCGGCGCCGACCAGCGCCTGCTCAACCCGGACTACCACGGCCAGGTGCTGGACTGGCGCGACATGGCCCGCGAGGTCGCCGCGCGGCCGATGCCCGACTACCCGCTGTTCCCCGGCGTCAACACCTCCTGGGACAACGAGCCGCGCCGCCCCGGACGCGGCCGCGTCCACGTCCACGCCTCGCCGCGCGGCTACGGCGACTGGCTCGAAACCACGCTGGCCGACCGCGTCACGGCCCTGCCCCCGTCGCAGCGGCTGGTGTTCGTCAACGCCTGGAACGAATGGGCCGAAGGCGCGGTGCTGGAACCCGACGCGCGCCTCGGCCACGCCTGGCTGGAAGCGACCCGGCGCGCCCTCGGCCGCGCCGCCGGACAGGCGCCCAACACCGACCCGCGCCCGTGCGCCGTCGTCCACGCCTGGTACGTCGGGCTGCTGGACGAAATCATCGAGGCCCTGCACGCCAGCGGCATCGAATGGCGCCTCGTCGTCACCACCACGCACGACCGCGCCGATGCCGTGCAGGCACGCCTGGACGCCCTCGGCATGCGCGCCGCCATCGAGGCCGGCGAAAACCGCGGCCGCGACATCCTGCCCTTCCTGCGCGTCGCCGACCGCCTGCTCGACGAGGGCAGCGGGCCGGTCCTGAAGCTGCACACCAAGCGCTCCACGCACCGGCGCGACGGCGATACCTGGCGCCGCGAACTGCTGGGACGCCTGCTGGAACCGGCCCGCGCACAACGCATCCGCGAGGCCTTCGCCAACGATCCGGGCCTGGGCCTGGTCGCCCCCGAGGGCCACGTGCAACCGCTGGACTACTACTGGGGCGCCAACCGCGACAACGTGGCCTACCTGGCCACGCGCCTGGGTATCCCGCCCCCCGATCCCGAACGCGACCGCTTCGTCGCCGGCTCCATGTTCTGGGTCCGCCCGGCCGCGCTGCGGCCGCTGCTGGACGCGCACCTGGACCCGTGGCAGTTCGAGGCCGAATCCGGCCAGCTCGACGGCACCTTCGCGCATGCCGTCGAGCGCGTCATCGCACTGACCGTGCAGGCCGCCGGCCAGCGCACGGCCACGGCCGCCGCCCTGTGCGACGAACCCGAGCCCCGCGGCGCCTACCCCTACGCCCGCCGCGACCGGTAACGCGACGTCGGGGCCGGCGTGGAAGCGGAATTCATCGCCGGATCCGTCGCCGCGCTCCCCCAGCCGGCCTGCGCGGGTGGCTGTCCGGGTTACAATGGCGGTCTGGTTTTCCGCAAAATTCAAGGATTCGCCGATGAAGATTCTGGTCGGTTACAAGCGCGTGGTGGACTACAACGTGCGCGTGCAGGTCAAGCCCGACGGCTCGGGCGTGGTCACCGACGGCGTGAAGCTGTCCGCCAACCCGTTCGACGAAATCGCCCTGGAGGAAGCGCTGCGCCTGCGCGAGGCCGGCGTGGCCGACGAGGTGGTGATCGCCGGCATCGGCCCGGACAACCTCGCCTCGCACCTGCGCAACGGCCTGGCCATGGGCGCCGACCGCGCCATCCATGTCGGCACCGACGCGGCGATCCAGCCGCTGACCGCCGCGCGCGTGTTCCTGAAGCTGATCGAGGCCGAGCAGCCGGGCCTGGTGATCCTGGGCAAGCAGGCCATCGACGACGACTGCA
>CAZBZD010000252.1:0-2670 GCA_964496295.1 uncultured Rhodanobacteraceae bacterium
ACTCGATGGATTCGGCGATCGGCCTGTCGACCATGATCGCCATCGGCCCGGAGCGCTTCGGCGAGATGCTCGAAGGTTTCCATGCCATGGACGAGCACTTCCGCAAAACCCCGCTGGAAAAGAACCTGCCCGTCATCATGGGCCTGCTCAACGTCTGGTATACCGACTTCTTCGGCTCGGAAACCGTGGCCGTGCTGCCCTACGAGCAGTACCTGACGCGCTTTCCCGCCTACCTGCAGCAGCTCAACATGGAGTCCAACGGCAAGCACGTCACCCTCGGCGGCAAGCGCGTGGACTACGCCACCGGCCCGATCTTCTGGGGCGAACCCGGCACCAACGGCCAGCACTCGTTCTACCAGTTGATCCACCAGGGCACGCGGCTGATTCCCTGCGACTTCATCGCCTTCGGGCAGGCGCTCAACCCGCTCGGCAACCACCACGACCTGCTGGTCGCCAACGTCATCGCCCAGGCCGAGGCCCTCGCCCGCGGCAAGACCGCGAAGGAGGTCCGCGCCGAAGGCACGCCGGCGAAGCTGGTGCCGCACAAGGTGTTCGAGGGCAACCGCCCGTCCAGCCTGCTGACGGCCGACGTACTGACGCCGCACGCGCTCGGCGCCCTGGTGGCCCTGTACGAGCACAGCGTGTTCACCCAGGCCGCGATCTGGGACATCGACCCGTTCGACCAGTGGGGCGTGGAACTGGGCAAGGTGCTGGCAAAGAAGATCGCCGGGGAAATCGAATCGCCGGACACCCGCCTGGCCCACGACGCCTCCACCAACGCCGCCATCCGCTGGTACCGCAAGGCCCGCGAAGCCGCGCCGCGCACGCGGCGGCATCGGCGCAAGGTACTGGCGCTCGACATCGGCGGCAGCCACGTCAAGGCGATGCTGAGCGGCGCCGCGAAGGAGCAGCGTTTCGTCTCCGGCCCCGACCTCACCCCGCAGCAGATGATGACCAAGCTGCGCCGGCTGCTGCACGGCAAGCGGTTCGACTTCGTCAGCATGGGCATCCCGGCGCCGGTGGTGCACGGCCGCGTGCTGTCCGAACCGGCCAACCTCGGCCCGGGCTGGGTCGGCTTCGGATTCGCCGAGGCCTTCGGCAAGCCGGTGCGCATCCTCAACGACGCCGCCATGCAGGCGCTGGGCAGCTACCAGGGCGGGCGCATGCTGTTCCTCGGCCTCGGCACCGGCCTCGGCTCGGCCATGGTCGTCGACGACCACGTCGAACCGATGGAACTGGCCCACCTGCCCTACCGGGGCCGCGACTACGAACACTACGTCAGCGAGGCCTATCGCGAGAAACACCCCGCGAAGTGGAAAGACAACGTGCTCGAAGTCATCGACGTGCTGCGCGCGGCGATGGAACCGGACTACATCGTGCTCGGCGGCGGCAACGTGCGCCACTTCGACACCCTGCCCGACGGCGTGCGCCGCGGCGACAACGACAATGCCTTCACCGGCGGATTCCGACTCTGGGAGAACCTCACATGAGCAATGCATTGCAACTGGGCATGATCGGCCTCGGCCGCATGGGACTGAACATGGTGAACCGGCTGCAGGATGCCGGCGTCTCCTGCGTCGGCTTCGACATCGACGAAAAGGCGCGCAAGGCCGTCGAGGAAGGCGGCGCGCAGTCGGCCGCCAGCCTCGAGGAACTGGTGCAGAAGCTCGAGGCCCCGCGCGCGGTGTGGATGATGCTGCCCACCGGCATCGTCGACGACGTGCTGGCCGAGCTGGTGCCGCTGCTGGAAGCCGGCGACATGATCATCGACGGCGGCAACTCGCATTACGTCAACGACATCCGCCGCGCCAAGGCGTTGGCCGGGAAAGACATCATGTACGTCGACGTCGGCGTCAGCGGCGGCGTGTGGGGTGCCGAGCGCGGCTATTGCCAGATGATCGGCGGCCCGGAAAAAGCCTTCAGGCACCTGGAGCCGGCCTTCGCCGCGCTGGCCCCCGGCGTGGCCGCCGCCGAGCGCACGCCGGGCCGCGAGGGCACGCCCTCGCCGGCCGAAAACGGCTACCTGCATTGCGGCCCCAACGGCGCCGGGCACTTCGTCAAGATGGTCCACAACGGCATCGAATACGGCCTGATGGCCGCCTACGCCGAAGGCCTGAACGTGCTCAAGCACGCCAACGTCGGCAACACCGAACGCGAGCAGGACGCCGAAACCACGCCCCTGGAGCATCCCGAGCACTACCAGTACGACCTGCCCGTGCACGACGTGGTGGAAGTGTGGCGGCGCGGCAGCGTGATCGGCTCGTGGCTGCTCGACCTGACCGCCATCGAAATGCAGAGCGACCCGACGCTCGAGCATTACTCCGGTCGCGTATCCGACTCCGGCGAAGGCCGCTGGACCATTCTGGCCGCCGTCGAGGAAGGCGTGCCGGTGCCCACCATCACCTCGGCCCTGTTCGACCGCTTCGCCTCGCGCGACCGCGACCTTTACGCCAACAAGGTGATGTCGGCCATGCGCCACGCCTTCGGCGGCCACGACGAAAAGAAAAAGCCCTGACGCACCACCCCGCATCCCTCGTCCTTCGCCCCTCGCGGGAGCCTGCCCTGCAGGTTCCCGCGACAAAAATCCACACACCTTCGAGGTTCCCATGAGCAACACCACCCTGGTCATCCTCGGCGCCACCGGCGACCTCACCAAGCGGCTGCTGATGC
>CAZBZD010000253.1:0-2669 GCA_964496295.1 uncultured Rhodanobacteraceae bacterium
GTCATCACGCTGGCCAGCGAGCCGCCGAAGGCGCAGCCCTTGTCGTTGATGTTGGGAGCCAGCGGCGCGTCGACGGCCAGGGTACGGCCGTCCCAGGCGGCCACGGCCAGGTCGATGGCGCGGGCCAGCGGGATGTGGTCGCGGATCGTCGTTTCGAGTTCGCGCGCGGCGTCGGCAAGGGCGTTTTCCATGGCCTGCAGTCTGCCGGCCGGCCCGCGGCGCGGCAAGCGTTGTAGCATCCGGGCATGTCCCGCCGTTCCGCCATGCCGCTCGAAGGTGCCGACGTGCTGATCACGCGTCCGGTCGGCCAGGGCCGTGCGCTGGCGCGCCGGGTGCGGGCGCTGGGCGGCCGGCCGGTCGGCTTGCCGGGGGTGTCGCTGCGCGCGGCGCCGGATGCGACGCGGGCCGCGCTGCAGGCGGCGCTGGACGACGAGCTGGTCATCTTCACCAGCCCGGCGGCGGCGCGTTTCGCGGCGCGGCTGGCGCCGCTGCGCGGCCGTGCGCGGGTGGCGTGCGTCGGTGCCGGCACGGCGCGGGTACTGGCGCGACAGGGCGCCGGCGAAGTCATCGTGCCGCGTACCACGCACGACAGCGCCGGCTTGCTGGCGCACCCGGCCCTGGCCGCGGTGCGCGGGCGGCGCATCGCCGTGGTCGGCGCGCCGGGCGGCCGCGGCGCGTTGCAGCGCGGCTTGCGCGAACGCGGCGCGAAACTGCGCGAGGTGCATGTCTACCGGCGCGTGCCGGCGCGGCTGGACCGCCGCCATCGCCAGGCCCTGCACCGGTTGCGGGGCAACGCGTATGTCCTGTTGTCCAGTACCGGGATCCTGCGCAACCTGCGCGCGGCGCTGGATGAGCCGGACTGGCAGCGGCTCGTCGCCGCCCATGCCGTGGTCAGCAGCGGGCGCATCGCGGCGGCGGCGCGCCGGGCCGGATTCGCGCGCGTGAGCGTGGCCGGTTCGGCGCTTGGCGGGGCCCTGCTGGAACGGGTGGCTGAACTCAACGCGAAGGGCTGAAAACGTTTGTGGCGACAGGCCGGCAAACCGGGATAGCATGAGCGCATGAGCGACCAACCTGCGCCTTCCGCCCCCGCCCCGCAGCCGCCTGCGGATCGTCCCGCCGCCGATGCGCCGCGGCCGTCGAAGCCGCACGGGCCGCCGAAAGGCCCGAAACCTCCGAAGCCCCGTCGCGGCGGTGCGCTGGCGGTGCTGGCTTTGCTGCTTGCGCTGGTGGCCCTGGCCGGGGTGGCTTTCGGCGCCTGGCAGTGGTGGCAGTGGCGCCAGCACCGGCATGACGCCGGCGCCAGCGTCGCGCAACTGCAAAAGCAGGTCGCCGACCTGCGCCGGTCGGTGGCCAGCGGGCGGCAGCAGGGCAAGGCGGGGGCCGAGGCGCGCCAGGCCATGCAGGCTGCCGACCGGGCCCTGCGGCAGCGCGTGGACGGCCTGTCCGGGCGCGTGGACAGCCTCGATGCCGCGGTGGCGTCCCTGGCGCGCCACCAGCGCGACGGCCGCGAGGCCATGCTGCTGGACCAGGCCGGAATGCTGTTGCGCATGGGTCGGCAGCGCTACGCGCTGTTCCACGACGCCGGTGGTGCCGTCAAGGCGCTGGAACTGGCCGACCAGACCCTGGCCGCCGTGCACGACCCGGCCCTGTCCGGCGTGCGCCGGGCCATCGATGCCGAGCGCGAGGCCCTGGTCGCCACGCATCCGGCCTCGCGCGCGGCGGACCTGGCCGCGCTGGCGGACCTGCGTGCCTCGATCGCCACGCTGCCGCTGAAACCGCTCGACGCCGACGCCGGCAAGTCCGCCGACCGGGGGTTCTGGTCGCGGGTCTGGCAGGCCCTGTCGACGGCGGTGGTGATCCGTCGCGACGACGGCTCCGTGCAGAACGTGGCCGATGCGCGCCTGACCCGGAAGCTGGCCGCGCTGGACGTGGCCGAGGCCCAGGCCGCGCGCCTGGCCTGGGACATCGAGGCCAGCCGTGCCGCGTTGCGGCGCGTGGCCGGGGCGCTGGACACCGCATTCGACGCCGACGATCCCGGCGTGCGCAAGGCGCGCGCCGAGGTCGAGCGCCTGCTGGCCGCCAAGCCGGCGTCGCCGCCGTCGCTGGGCAAGGCGCTCCGGCAGCTCCGGGCCCTGCGCGGCGTGCGTGATGCCGCCGCGCCGGCCGCGGCCGCTTCGACGCCCGCGAAGGCCCCGGCCTCCCCGGCTTCGATCCCGGCTCCGGCGGGGACGTCGGCATGAGAACCTGGCGCTGGATCCTGCTGCTGGTGGTGCTGGCCGCGCTGGCCGCCTTCGGCTGGCACTGGGTGGCGGCCGACCCCGGTTACGTGCTGGTGCGCCTGCGCGGCTGGGAAGCCCGCACCACGCTGCTGACCTTCGTCGTCATCGTGGTGCTGGCGGTGCTGGCGCTGGTCTGGCTGTGGCGCCTGGTGCGCTGGCCGTTCGGCGCCGCCGGGCGGCGTCACCGGCGGGTCAGTCGCAAACAGCTGAACGCGGGCCTGGTGTACCTGGCCGAGGGCCACTACGCCGCCGCAGAAAAGGCCCTGGCCCGCGCCTCGCGGCATGCTCCGCAGAAAGGCGCGGCGCTGCTGATGGCGGCGCGCGCGGCGCTGCGGCGCGGCGACGACAAGGCCGCGCAGGAATGGCTGGACCAGGCCACCGCCGAAGTGC
>CAZBZD010000254.1:0-2659 GCA_964496295.1 uncultured Rhodanobacteraceae bacterium
GGCAAGCAAGAGAAAGGAACGAGCGCCGAAAGGCGCGATACCGCCGCAGGCGAAACAAACCCGCCGCAGGTGAAAAAAATCACCCTTCCCGCATACGCGGGTCATCCACCGAAGCAGTCTCCTCACGTTGCCGCTGACGCTCGGCGTCAAAGAATCGCTGCACCTGGTTGCATACCTCACGCGTGCCTTCGCGCAGGCCTGCGGAAATCAGGAACCAGGGGGCTTGCCAGTCGAGCCGCTGCAGCATGCCGGCGACGACTTCATCGCGCGTATCCGGATCGAGCATGTCGGACTTGTTGAACACCAGCCAGCGCGGGCGCCCGAGCAACTCCGGATCGTACTGCTCCAGCTCGCGCGTGATGGCGCGGACCTGTTCCACCGGGTCGCTGCCGTCGACCGGCGCCACGTCCACCACGTGCAGCAGCAGGCTGGTACGCGCCACGTGCTTGAGGAAGCGGATGCCGAGGCCGGCGCCATCGGCCGCGCCCTCGATCAGGCCGGGGATGTCGGCGATCACGAAGCTGGAATCGGGGCCGCTGCGCACCACGCCGAGATTGGGGTGCAACGTGGTGAACGGGTAGTCGGCCACGCGCGGGGTGGCGGCGGACACGGCGCGGATCAGGGTGGACTTGCCGGCATTGGGAAAGCCCAGCAGGCCGACGTCGGCCAGCAGTTTCAGCTCCAGCTTCAGGTCGCGCTCCTCGCCCGGCGTGCCCGGCGTGGCCTTGCGCGGCGCGCGGTTGATCGAGCTCTTGAAATGGATGTTGCCGAGGCCGCCCTTGCCGCCCTGCGCCACCTTGAGGCGCTCGCCGTGCGTGGTCAGGTCGCCGATCACCTCGTCGGTATCGACGTTGGTGACCACGGTGCCGACGGGCACGCGGATGGCCAGGTCCTCGCCGCCCTTGCCGTAGCGGTCGCTGCCCATGCCGTCCTGGCCGCGCTCGGCCTTGTAGTGGCGTTGATGGCGGAAATCGACCAGGGTGTTGAGGCCTTCGTCGGCCACCAGCCAGACCGAACCGCCGCTGCCGCCATCGCCGCCGTCCGGGCCGCCCTTGGGCACGTACTTCTCGCGGCGGAAACTGGCGCAGCCGTTGCCGCCGTTGCCGGCCTTGACGTGGATATGGGCTTCGTCGACGAATTTCATGGTGTGAGGGACGAGTTGCGAGGGGCGAGGGGTGACGCGGTGAGGGCCGCGTCAAGTTTGGAGTATAAGGCCGCGCTCGAATAGGTTCGTGCAGGCCAGTTTTGGGAGTCGATGTCAGAGCGAGTGTTCAACGGCGGGCAGTGCCCGCCCTACGAGTCTGTCGAAGCTGGAAAGTCAGGAAGTGACAGGATCGGGCTGCCGCCGCAGCCCACTCTCGTCCCTCGCCCCTCGCAACTCGCCCCTCAAAAACAACAAGACCCCGTACATGGACGGGGCCTTGCCGCGAACCGGAAGAATCCGGCAATCAGTTCGGAACGACGTCCACGAACTTGCGGTTCTTGGGACCGCGGGTCTTGAACTGGACCTTGCCGTCGACCAGCGCGAACAGCGTGTGGTCGCGGCCGAGGCCCACGCCGACGCCGGCATGGAAACGGGTGCCGCGCTGGCGCACGATGATGTTGCCGGCCTCGATGGCCTGGCCGCCGTAGATCTTGACGCCAAGGTATTTCGGATTGGAGTCGCGACCGTTCTTGCTGGAACCTACGCCCTTTTTGTGTGCCATGGTTGCTTCTCCTCGTTATGCCTTGCCACCGGAGATGCCGGTGATCTCGATCTCGGTGTAGTGCTGACGGTGGCCCTGCTGCTTCTTGTGGTGCTTGCGGCGGCGGAACTTGATGATGCGCACCTTCTTGCCGCGCCCGTGGCTCTTGACCCGGGCGCTGACGGTGGCACCCTCGACGGTCGGCGCGCCGACGGTCACGTTCTCGCCCTCACCGACCAGCAGGACCTGATCGAAAGTGATGGTGCTGTCGACGTCGGCTTCGAGCTTTTCCACGCGCAGGTATTCGCCCTGGATCACGCGGTACTGCTTGCCGCCGGTCTTGATGACTGCGTACATGATTTGACCCTTCTGTCGTTATTCTTTGGTGTTTTCGCGATTGCGAACCGGCGATTTTACGTTGCCAGGGGCCTTTAGTGCAAGAGGAGTGAGGAGCGAGAGGTGTTGCTCACGCCTCCGAACACGCAGGGCGGGCACTGCCCGCCGGATTGCGCATGAACGCAACATCGTTCGGCGGGCAGTGCCCGCCCTGCGCGACGAGGCCCCGTTGCCGTCAAGGCATCGGACTGGCCACTCTCACTTCTCACTCCTCTCCACTCGCTCCTCGTCTTACTCCCTGCTGACAGGTTCTGGCAGGATGCCTTGTTATAGTGAAGGGTCCGCCCCCACCTGCCATGGTCGATGCCCGACATTCCGGGTCTCACCATCGTCGAGATTTTCCGCCATGAGCCAGATCCGCATCCGCGGCGCCCGTACCCACAACCTCAAGAACCTCGACCTGGACCTGCCGCGCGACAAGCTGATCGTGATCACCGGCCTGTCCGGCTCCGGCAAGTCCTCGCTGGCCTTCGACACCATCTATGCCGAGGGCCAGCGCCGCTACGTGGAGTCGCTCAGCTCCTACGCGCGCCAGTTCCTGTCGATGATGGAAAAGCCGGACGTGGACGCCATCGAGG
>CAZBZD010000255.1:0-2651 GCA_964496295.1 uncultured Rhodanobacteraceae bacterium
TCAACATCGAGATCAACGGCAAGGCGCTGAAGGCGCCCAAGGGCTCGATGATCATCCAGGCCGCGGACGATGCCGGCATCCCGATTCCGCGCTTCTGCTACCACGACAAGCTGACCATCGCCGCCAACTGCCGCATGTGCCTGGTGGAAGTGGAGATGAACGGCAAGCCCATGCCCAAGCCGCAGCCGGCCTGCTGCACGCCGGTGGGCGAGGGCATGAAGGTGGCCACGCAATCCGGCCACGCGTTGAGCGCGCAGCGCAACGTGATGGAATTCCTGCTCATCAACCACCCGCTGGATTGCCCGGTCTGCGACCAGGGCGGCGAGTGCGAGCTGCAGGACCTGGCGCTGGGCTACGGCCGCGGCGTGTCGCGCTTCACCGAGCGCAAGCGCGCCGTCGCCGACGAGAACATCGGGCCGCTGATCGCCACCGAGATGACGCGCTGCATCCACTGCACGCGTTGCGTGCGTTTCATGCGCGAGATCGCCGGCACCAACGAACTGGGCGGCATGGGCCGTGGCGAGGCGCTGGAGATCGGCACCTACATCGGCAAGTCCATCGACAGCGAGATCGGCGGCAACATCATCGACATCTGCCCGGTGGGCGCGCTGACCAACAAGCCGTTCCAGTTCCGCGCGCGTGCCTGGGAGCTGATCGCCAGGCCGTCCATCGGTTACCACGACGCGCTGGGTTCCAACCTGTGGCTTCACACGCGCCGCGGCGAGGTGCTGCGCACCGTGCCGCGCGACAACGAGGCCATCAACGAATGCTGGCTGTCCGACCGCGATCGCTACAGCCACCAGGGCATGTATGCCGACGACCGCGTGCTGCGTCCGCGCGTCAAGCGCGACGGCCAGTGGCGGGACACCGACTGGAACGACGCGCTCAATGCCGTCGTCGGCATGCTCAAGGGCATTTCCGGCGACGAACTCGGGGTGCTGGTGCAACCGGCGACCTCCAGCGAGGAAGGCGCGCTGTTGAAGCGGCTGGCCAAGGCCCTCGGTTCGCCGCACATCGACCACCGCCTGCGCCAGCTCGATTTTTCCGACAACGCCGTGGCACGGCCGTTCGGCAAGGCCGTGGCCGAATTCGACAAGCTCGATGCCGCGCTCATCGTCGGCAGCGACACGCGCAGCGAAATGCCGTTGCTGCACCAGCGCCTGCGCCAGGCCAGCAAGGGCCTGCGCAAGCATGCCGGGCCGGCCAACCGCACCCGCTTCGACGTCACCACGGCCAGGGGCGCCGCGCTGCATGTGCTCAACCCGGCACGCTTCGGCTTCAACTATGCCCTGGCCAGCGAAACCGTGGTGGCGCCGCAGGCCATGGTGGATGCCAGCCTGGTCCTGGCTGCCGCAGCGGCGGAATCGGGCAGGGCGACGCCCGGCGCCGCGCTGGCGGAGGCGCTCGAGGGCGTGACGGTGACCGACGCCGCGCGCGCCACGGTCAAGGACCTGGCCGACGCCGAATCGGCCGTGGTGCTGCTGGGTGAAGTGGCCGCCTCGCACCCGCAGGCTTCCTGGCTGCGCGCCGCATCGCGCTTCGTGGCCGAGGCCACCGGCGCGGACTTCGCCGAGATGCCGGCGGGCGCCAATGCCATCGGCCTCGCGCAACAGGACGTGCTGCCGGAATCCGGCGGCCTGGACGCGCGCGCCATGCTGGCGCAACCGCGCGGCAACTACATACTCTACGGCGCCGAGCCGCCCTGCGATTTTGCCGACGGCAAGCAGGCCGTGGCGGCCCTCGAACAGGCCGGCAAGGTGGTGGCCTTCACGGCTTTTGCGTCGCCGGCACTGCTGGAGGTGGCCGACGTGCTCTTGCCGATCGCGCTGACGCCGGAAACCGACGCGACCCTGGTCAACGTCGACGGCGTGGCCCAGACGCATGCCGCCGGCACCCGCGCGCCGGGTGACGCGCGTCCGGGCTGGAAGGTGCTGCGCGCCCTCGGCGGCATGCTGAAGCTGGACGGCTTCACCTTCACCAGCATGGTGGAACTGCGCGAGTCGATGCCGGCCGCCACGGACGCGCCGCATGCCGACACCCTGGCGTCGCGCGACGATGCCGCGAACGGGCAGGGCCTGGTGCGCCTCGCCACGGTGCCGATCTACCGCGGCGACGCGGTCCTGCGCCGCGCCGGGGCGCTCAACGAGCATCCGCTCAACCGCGCGCCGGCAGTGCGGATCAACGCCGCCGATGCCGCCCGGATGGAACTGGCGGACGGTGACGCGGCATGGGTCGAGAAGACGAAGCTGCCGGTCGCGGTCGACGATGCCGTGCCCGAAGGTTGCGCCTGGGTCGAGGCCGCGCACGAACAAACCGCGATGCTGCCGCCGGGCGGTACAACCCTCAACGTGAGCAAGGCATGAGCCTGCCTATGATATCCAAGTATCCCGCGTGCAACCCTTCGGGCCGGGCCGGCTTGCCCGCATGCCTGCGTCCTCACTCAGTCACGTATCGACATACGTTCCCTCGTTCCTTCCTGGCCTGCGCGCAAACCGGTACCGGCGCGGGACACCTGGACATCACAGGCAGGCTCTGACCATGGCCGACCAGCTCTTCCACGACCTACTCATCCCGATCCTGCTGATCCTGGCGATCACGGTGCCGCTGATCCTGGCGGTGGCGTTCTTCGTGTACTGGGAGCGCAAGGTCAT
>CAZBZD010000256.1:0-2649 GCA_964496295.1 uncultured Rhodanobacteraceae bacterium
TGTTCACCTTCACCATCGGCGGCATGACCGGCGTGATGCTGTCGGTGGCGCCGGCCGACTTCCTGCTGCACAACAGCCTGTTCCTGATCGCGCATTTCCACAACGTGATCATCGGCGGCGTGGTGTTCGGCATCTTCGCCGCGATCAACTTCTGGTTCCCCAAGGCCTTCGGCTACAGGCTGGACGAGTTCTGGGGCAAGGTCAGCTTCTGGGGCTGGCAGATCGGCTTCTGGCTCGCCTTCGGCCCGCTGTACATCATGGGCCTGATGGGCGTGACCCGGCGCCTGAGCCACTTCGACGACCCGAGCCTGCAGAAGTATTTCGTCATCGCCGCCTTCGGTGCGTTCCTGATCGCCATCGGCATCCTCGCCTTCGTGATCCAGCTCTACGTCAGCTTCCGCCGGCGCAAGGAATACGCGGTCGGCAACGATCCGTGGGATTCGCGCACGCTGGAGTGGTCGACGTCCTCGCCGCCGCCGGCCTACAACTTCGCCTTCATCCCGAAGGTGCACGAGCGCGATGCCTGGTGGGACATGAAGGAAAACGGCTACCAGCGCCCGCTGGAAGGCTTCAACAACGTGCACATGCCCAGCAACACGGCCACCGGCGTGGTCATCGGCGTGCTGTCGTTCGTGTGCACCTTCGCGCTGGTCTGGTACATCTGGTGGCTGGCCGCGGTGTCGTTCGTGGGCCTGGTCGCCTACGCCATCTTCCACACCTTCAACTACCACCGTGAAGAGCACATCCCCGCCGAGGAGGTGCGCGAGTTCGAACACACCGGCAACTGGGGGCCGGAAACACAGGGTGCAAACGCATGAATACCACGGTTGCCGACAGCTTCGGTTCCGCGCCGGCCGATTTCCACTGCGCCAAGGAGCCGCCGGTCCACAACGGAACCCTGATCGGGTTCTGGATCTACCTGATGAGCGACTGCTTCATCTTCGCGGCGCTGTTCGTCAGTTACGCGGTGCTGGGCACCAACTATGCCGGCGGCCCCACCGGGGCCGAGGTGCTGGACATTCCCGGCCTGGCCGTCAACACCGCGCTGCTGCTGATCTCCTCGGTGACCTTCGGCTTCGCGATGCTGGCCATGCAGAAACGCAACAAGGCCGGCATGCTGGCGTGGCTGGCCGTGGCCGGCATCCTGGCCGCCTGCTTCGTGGGCCTGGAAATCCGCGAATTCGTGATCATGATCGGCGAGGGCGCGGGCCCGGGCCGCAGCGCCTTCCTGTCCGCGTTCTTCACCCTGGTCGGCACCCACGGCCTGCACGTGACCGTCGGCTGCCTGTGGCTGATCGTGCTGATGGTGCAACTGGCCCGCTTCGGCATCAACGAGGCCAACGTGCGCCGGCTGCAGTGCCTGAGCATGTTCTGGCACTTCCTCGACCTGGTCTGGGTCGGCGTCTTCAGCTATGTCTATCTGGTAGGAGTGCTGGTATGAGCCACTCGTCCGAACACGCCATGCACGAGCACCACGGCTCGGTGCGCGGCTACCTGACCGGCTTCGTGCTGGCCGCGATCCTCACCGTCATCCCGTTCTGGCTGGTGATGGGCGACGTCATCGCCAGCCGCGAAGTCGCCATCTTCGTGATCCTGGCCCTGGCCGTGATCCAGATCTTCGTGCACATCGTCTACTTCCTGCACCTGGACACGCGCTCGGAAGGCGGCTGGAACATGATGGCCTTCATCTTCAGCGCCGTGCTGGTGATCATCGTGCTGGGCGCGTCGATCTGGGTGATGTACACCGAGAACAAGCTCATGATGCCGATGCCGGCACAGCACACCCGGATGCACCACGAGCAAGCCCCGTCGGGCATGTAGGCCGATGTCGCGCGCGGGCCCGGCAGCACGCCGCAGAGGCCGGTTCATCCTGTGGATGGTGCTGGCGGCGGTCTTCTTCGCCGGCTTCGTCGCGCTCGGCACCTGGCAGGTGCAGCGCCTGGGCTGGAAGCTCAAGCTCATCCACGACGTGGACACCCGCGTGCACGCGCCGCCGGTGCCCGCGCCGGGGCCGGCCAGGTGGCGGCAGGTCGAAAACGGCGGCCTGCATTACCTGCATGTCAGCCTGACGGGCCGGTTCCTGCCCGGCAAGCAGACCCTGGTGCACGGCGCCAGCAAGCTCGGCTACGGCTACTGGGTGATGGCGCCGCTTCAGACCGCGCGCGGCTTCATCGTGCTGGTCAATCGCGGCTACATTGCCTCCGATGTGCCCGGCACCCCGGCCTTCGCGAAGGTGAAGCCGCCCTCCGGCGAGGTGACGCTGACCGGCCTGCTGCGCTTCACCCAGCCCAGCGGCAGCTTCCTGCGCCACAACAAGCCGCGGCAGGACCAGTGGTACTCGCGCGACGTGACCGGCATCGCCAGGGCGCGCGGCCTGCCGCTCGACCGCGTGGCCCCGTATTTCGTCGACGCCGACGCCGACGCCACGCGTCCCGGCGGTCCCGTCGCCGGCCTCACCCGGATCCACTTCCGCAACGCCCACCTCGGCTACGCCATCACCTGGTACCTGCTGGCCCTGGGCACCCTGGTCTGCGCCGGTATCGTCATCCGCCACGAACGCCAGATCCGCCACCCGTAGGGCGGGCACGGCCCGCCGAGTACAGGCTCGCATGGGCGGGCAATGCACTTCCGTGGGCGGGACCGGGGACC
>CAZBZD010000257.1:0-2636 GCA_964496295.1 uncultured Rhodanobacteraceae bacterium
GACTGCGCCAGTTTCCACGCCAGGGCATGCTCGCGGCCACCGCCGCCCACGACCAGAATCTTCATGTGTGCTCCGTCTCGGCTCGGAACCCGGCGTCAAGCGCACCGGGGCGCACATGATGCCGCAAAGCGCGGCGGCGCAAAACCGCCAGGCTCTTTTCAATCACGATCCAGCATGTCCAGCAGCGCCGCGCGCGGCAGCTTGCCGGTGGCGTTGCGCGGCAGGCTTTCGACCTTGCGCAGCGGGCGCGGCAGGAATACCGGGTCGATGGCGCGGCGCAGGGTGGCGAGGATATCGGCCTCGCTCCTGTCCGGCGCGACGACCAGCGCGGCGAGGCGGCGCACGCCGAGGCTGTCGGCGTCGTCGAGCTGGAAGAGGACGCCGTCGACAACACCTTCGATGGCCAGCAGGCGCTGGTTGAGATCGGCCAGCGAGGCGCGCTTGCCGGCCATGTCGAGCAGGTCGCTGTTGCGGCCGACCAGGCGGAAGCCGGTTTCCGTGGGCTCGACGATGTCGGCCAGGGTGACCGGCTCGGCCAGTTGCGGTGCCTCGATGCGGGTGCCGTCGGGCTGCGGATGCACGGTGACGCCGGGATAGGTGGTCCAGGCGTCCTCGAGGGCGCTGCGGCGGCTGGCAAAGACGCAGGTTTCGGTGGAACCGAACACTTCCAACAACGGCGCACCGAAACGTGCTTCGGCGGCGCGCGCCAGCTCCCGGGGCATGGGCGCGGTGGCCGACGCCATCGCGGCCAGCGGCGGCAGGTCCTGGCCGGAGGCGACCAGGGCGCGCAGGTGCACCGGCGTGGTCACCAGCAGGCGCGGCGCGGGCAATTCGTCGAGCGCGCGCGCCACGTCGGCCGGCAGCAGCGGTCGCCCGGCATGCACGCCGATCGTGCCGAACAACGGCAGCAGCACGGACATTTCCATGCCGTACATGTGCTGCGGCGGCACCGTGGCCAGCACGTGGAACGGCTCGGGCAAGTGGCGACGGTACATGGCCAGGTTGCCGGCGGTGCTGGCGGCGTAGCTGCCCCAGGTCTTGACGCTGGCCTGCGGGCGCCCGGTGGAACCGGAGGTGTAGCCGATCGCGGCGACGTGGTCGGCGGCGATCATCGGCATGTCGGTCGACGCTGCCCCGGCATCGAGGTCCGGCAGGTACACGTGACCGGGCGGCACCTGCGGCAACGCCTGGTCGCTGACGGTGTAGCAGCCCGGATGCGCGGCCATGATGTCGGCCACGGCCTGGTGCGCGCGCGAGGGCGGCAGCAGGTTGACCTGGCCCCGCGCCAGCGCGGCGCAGAAGGCGACCAGGAACGCGTAGCGGTCCTCGCACAGGTTGATGACGTGGCGCGTCTTCGGCAACTGCCGCGCCACCAGCGCGACGTGGCCGAGGAACTCGCCGGCGCTGACCGGCCTGCCCTGGCGCCAGGCCACACGGCGGTCGGCGTCCACCGTGGCCAGCAAAGGCAGGCTGGCGGAGGTCGCGATGGTTTGCAGATGTTCCGGAACGGGCATGCTCCCTCTCCCCTGGTGAGGCTCCGATTGTAGTACCTGGAGGTTGTGCAAGTGCCGGGACAGGTTCGCTTGTCGGCCCGAGGCGTTGCGTGCTTGCCGACATCGCGCGCCGACAAGCGAACCTGACCTCGGCACTTGCTCAAGCCTATGTGATCGAACCCGCCGGCGAGGTTTGGACATTCGGCAGGTTGGGTTAGGCCGAAGGCCGTGACCCAACAAAACAGTTGCCTGGCAAGGGCGAATGTCGGGTTGATGAAGCCAACCCGACCTACGTGGGCATGGGGTATCTGGTTAGTGACAGAGGTCAAGCGCGACTCAAGCAAGAGCCATTCGAACCTGCCCCCTCGCAAGCCCGGACGTCACCGCAAGTTGGGATTGCCGGGAGTCCGCCCCCTCGCGTCATGCGCGGATGACAGCGCCTGTCAGGGCATCGCGTATGGATGTGGGCCGGTCCAGTCCGCCCAGCGGCGCGTCGACGATGGCGGCCAGGCCCTCGGGGAAATAGCGCGCGACAGTGGCCGCATCCATCGCCGAGGGCTGACCGTGCGGGTTGGCGCTGGTGGAAACGATGGCGCCGCCAAAAGCACGGCACAACTCCGCGGCAGGCGCGTGCGCGGTGACGCGCAAGGCGATGCCGGCATGACCACCGGCAACCCATGCCGGCACGCTGGAACTGCGCGGGAAGATCCAGGTGTGCGGGCCGGGCCAGGTGGCGTGGACCATGTCCAGCACGTCGTCCGGCACGGCACCGAGGTCGATCCACGGGCGCACCTGCTCGAAATCGGCGCCGATCAGCAGCACGCCCTGCACGGGCGGGCGCTGCTTGAGGGCGAACAGGTGCTCGAAGGCGGCCTGGTTGCACGGATCGCAGCCCAGGCCGTAGACGCCTTCGGTGGGATAGGCGATGACGCCGCCTTCGCGCATGGCGGTGGCGGCGGCGGGAATGTCGGTGGTGGGGGGCGGCGTAGGCATGTCGGTATCGGGAATGTGGGGGCTGCCGGGCGCAAGCTCGGATGGCACCGCAAGTCATGGGGCTGCCGGGGGGTCAGGTTCACTTGTCGGCGCGCGATGTTGGCAAGCACGCAACATCTTGGGCCGACAAGTGAACCTGACCCCCTCGCA
>CAZBZD010000258.1:0-2635 GCA_964496295.1 uncultured Rhodanobacteraceae bacterium
CGCCCTTGCGCGCCATGGTGCAGCTCCACCAGCCGGTCGGGTAGCACGGCTGCGGAAACGTCAGCGTGCGCATGGCCTGGAAGCCGGCCGTGCGCATCGACGCGCGCATCGCCTTGATCAGCTCGATGTGCGCCAGCGGCGATTCGGACTGCTGCACGAGGATGCCGCCGTGGTGCAGCGCCTTGTGGCAGCTGGCATAGAAGCCGGCGTTGAACAGGCCCTCGGCCGGGCCGACCGGGTCGGTGGAATCGACGATGACGAGGTCCACGCTGTCCGGCTCCAGCTCGGCCATGTACTTGATGCCGTCGATGAACAGCAATTCCGCGCGCGCATCGTCGTTGGCCTCGCACAGCTCCGGGAAATACTCTTCGGCCAGGCGCGTGACGCGCTCGTCGATCTCGACCTGGGTGACGTGCTCGACCTCGTCGTGGCGCAGCACCTCGCGCAACGTGCCGCAGTCGCCGCCGCCGATGATCACCACGCGCTTGGCGCGCGCGTGGGTGAACAGCGCCGGGTGCGTCATCATCTCGTGGTAGAGGAAGTTGTCGCGGCCGGTCAGCATCACGCAGCCGTCGATCACCATCAGGTTGCCCCAGTCGGTGGTCTGGTGGATCTCGATCGTCTGGTAGTCGGTCTTCTCCGAATGCAGGAGCTTTTCGGTGCGGAAACCGATCGAAGAGCCGGAAGCCTGGTGGGCCTCGGTGAACCAGCTGGACTCGGACATGGACGTATTCCGGATTGAACGCGAGGGCAGGAACCGGCCATTGTAGCCTCTCGGCGGGCGAGGGGAAGGTTCGAACCGGACAAGTCCTCATTTACAATGGGCCGGAAATCGCCGACCGTCCCGCGGCGTGCAAGGGCCCTGGCCCGAGGCTTCCGGCGGTCGGCCGCATCGCGTCAAGGTTCGCCGCTGCGACGTCCCCTTTCCCTCATCCGAAGGATGCGTCATGACGACTTCTTCCTGGGACATCGACCGCGCACGCCGTACCTATGCCACCGCCAACTGGGGCGACGGCTACGTCGACGTCGACACGCACGGTGACCTCGCCATCCGTCCGCGCGGCGCGGACGGCCCGGCGCTGGCCTTGCCGCAATTGGTCGAGGCGGCGCGCGCCGAGGGCCTGCGCCTGCCGCTGCTGCTGCGCTTTCCGGACATCCTCGCCGACCGCCTGGCGCGCATGCAGGCGGCCTTTGCCGACGCCATCGAAGCCAACGACTACGGCGGCAGCTACACCGCGGTGTTTCCGGTCAAGGTCAACCAGCAGCGCGCGGTGGCCGGCGAACTGGCGCGCGTGGGCAAGGATGGCCCTTCGACGGAGCCCGGGACAGGTTTCGGGCTGGAAGCCGGTTCCAAGCCCGAGTTGATGGCGGTGCTGGCGCTGGCCCGGCCCGGCAGCCGCGTCATCTGCAACGGCTACAAGGATCGCCAGTACATCCGCCTGGCCCTGATCGGCCGGCGCATGGGGCTGGACGTGGTGATCGTCATCGAAAAGCCGTCCGAACTGGAGCACGTGATCGTCGAGGCCGAGGCGCTGGGCGTGCCGCCGCGACTGGGCGTGCGCGTGCGCCTGGCCTCGATCGGCGCCGGCAAGTGGCAGAACACCGGCGGCGACAAGGGCAAGTTCGGCCTGAGTCCGCGCCAGGTGCTGGCGCTGGTGGCGCGGCTGGAAGCGGCCGACCTGAAATCGTGCCTGACGCTGCTGCATTTCCACATGGGTTCGCAGATTTCCAACGTGCGCGACATTGCCGCGGGCATGCGCGAGGCGGTGCGCCATTACATCGAGCTGCGCAAACTGGGCCTGCCGCTGGATACCGTGGATACCGGCGGTGGACTGGGCGTGGACTACGAGGGCACGCGCTCGCGCAGCTTCAATTCCATCAACTACTCGATGACGCAGTACGCCCACGCCATCGTGCAGCCGCTGGCCGAAGCCTGCCGCGAGCACGACGTGCCGATGCCGGACCTGGTCACCGAGGCCGGACGCGCCATGACCGCGCACCACGCCGTGCTGGTGGTCGACATCAGCGAAGTGGAATCCGTGCCCGAGGGCGCCGTGCCGCCGCCGGACGCGGACGAGCCGGCCGTGCTGCGGCATCTGCGCGAGGTGCATGCCGCGCTCGGCGAGCGCCCGTTGCGCGAGCTCTACCACGAGGCGCGTTTCCATCTCGCCGAGGGCCAGACGCTGTATGCGCTGGGCCAGCTCGACCTCGACCAGCGCGCGCGCCTGGACGACCTCTACTACGCCGTCGCCAACGAAGTGCGCCGGCGCATCAACCCGGCCGAACGCGCCAACCGGCAGGTGCTCGACGACCTGGACGCCAGGCTGGTCGACAAGTACTTCGGCAATTTCTCGGTGTTCGAGTCGGTGCCGGACGTGTGGGCCATCGACCAGGTGTTTCCGATCATGCCCATCGCGCGCCTGGACGAGGCGCCCACGCGGCGCGGCGTGCTGGTCGACATGACCTGCGATTCGGACGGCCGCATCGACCAGTACGTCGGCGCCGAGGACCTCGACGTCAGCCTGCCGCTGCATGCCTTGCGCGAGGGCGAGCCGTACCGGCTGGGCATCTTCATGGTCGGCGCCTACCAGGAGACCCTGGGCGACATCCACAACCTGTTCGGCGACACCGACGC
>CAZBZD010000259.1:0-2632 GCA_964496295.1 uncultured Rhodanobacteraceae bacterium
TGCCGTAGCCCTCGAGGATGATCGGGTCGAACAGCGACTCGCTGAGGATGACGACGATGTCGGGCTTGCCGCCGCCCCTGGCGGCGATGGCCTGCTCGCGCCGGCGCACGGCGTCGTATTTCGCGGACATCAGCGCCAGCGCGGCGTCGACGTCGGGCTTGTCGTGCTCGTCGCCGTACTTGAGGTGGAACAGCATCAGCGAGCTGACCAGGCCGGTGTGCGCGCGGGTGGCCTTGGGCGACCACGGCTGCATGCCGAGGTAGCGCGCCTTGTACAGCGCGCCCCACGCCGTCCAGCCCGGGAACAGCGAAACCAGCGCCAGCGCCAGCACCACGGCGACGGGCCCGCGCACGTGCCAGCGCCGGCGCAGCAGTGGCGGTTCGCGGCGCGCCAGCAGCACGATCACGGCGACGAAGGCGGCGATGCCCAGCCACGGCCACGGGCTGCGCGGCAGGTAGCCGGCCAGCAGGTCGCCACCGCCGCCGCCGAGCTGGCCCAGCATCAGGAAATCGGCCGGCATCAGCGGCGCGCCGAGGTTCTTGAGCTTGAGCGCGTTGACCAGGTAGACCAGCGCCTCCAGCGCCAGCCCGACCACCCAGGCCAGGCCGGCGCGCCGGGTCAGCGCCAGCACCAGCCCGGCCAGCATCAGGCCGGGCAGCGCGTTCGCGAACATGCGCAGCGGGGCGTGCCACCAGGGCGCCCAGTCGGGAGCCTGCCACAGCGCCGCCGGCAGCACGCCCTTGCCGCCGTCGATGAGGTTGGCCAGCACGATGAAGGCGATGCCCAGCGCCACCAGCGTGGCCAGGCGGTACGCGCGCGAAGCGGGCGGTTGTCGGAAAGTCGGTGGCATGCGTGCACGGGCAGTGGATAACCGGCCCAATGTAGCGGCTGGAAAATGAATCGGCAGCAAGTGCGCGGAACGCCTCGCCGCGGCCGCCGGCCGCGACATCGCTTCGGCTGCCGGCATAATGGCGCCATGTCCGAATGGCCGCACGAACTGGAATCGCTGGTCGCCTCGCGTTATGCCGAGCTCGGCGAGCGCTGCCGCGAAGAAGGCATCACGCTGCACGACGATGCCGGCGTGGCCGAGCGCATCCGCCGCACCTTGCTGGCCAGCGACCATGCCTTCGAGGTGTGGCGGCGCCAGCCCGGGCTGCTGGGCCGCGAAGGACTGGAACGCCTGGGCAGCAACGATGACGCCGCCACGCGCCGGCGCCGGCTGCCGCCCGAGGATGTCGACGAGGCGGCGATCATGCACGCGCTGCGCCGTTTCCGCCACGCCGAGTCGTTGCGCCTGGTGTTCCGCGACGTCAACGGCCTGAACGCGCTGACCGACACGCTGGCCGACACCACCGTGCTGTACGAGACCCTGCTCGCGCAGGCGCTGGCCTGGGCCGCGCGCCATCTGGCCGCGCGTTTCGGCCGCGTGCCGGACGGCGCCGGCGAGGCACAGCGCCTGGTGGTGCTCGGCTTCGGCAAGCTGGGCGGCGGCGAGCTCAATTTTTCCTCCGACATCGACCTGGTGCTGGCCTATGCCGAACCCGGCACCAGCGACGGACGGCGCGAACTGGATGCCGGCGAATACTTCTCGCGCCTGGGCCGCCAGCTGGTGCGCCTGCTGGCCGAGCCGCAGGCCAACGGCGTGGCCGCGCGCGTGGACCTGCGCCTGCGCCCGTTCGGCAGCGCCGGCCGCCTGGCGCTGCCGTTCGCGGCGATGGAGCAGTACTACCAGCGCGAAGGCCGCGACTGGGAGCGCTACGCCTGGATCAAGGCGCGTCCGGTCGCCGGCGACCTCGCGGCGGGCCGGCAGCTGCTGCAGATGCTGCGCCCGTTCGTGTTCCGCAAGTACCTCGACTACACGGCCTTCGCCGGCCTGCGCGAGATGAAGGAACTGATCGATGCCGAAGTGGCGCGCAAGGACCTTGCCGCCAACCTCAAGCTCGGCCCCGGCGGCATCCGCGAGATCGAGTTCGTGGTGCAGCTGATGCAGCTGATCCGCGGCGGCCGCGAGCCGGGCCTGCGCGTGCGCGGCCTGCTGCCGGCGCTGGCCGCCTGCGAGGCGCGCGGCTTTTTGTCCGCCGCGCAGGCCGGGCGCCTGCGCGAGGCCTACCTGTTCCTGCGCCGGCTGGAAAACCGCGTGCAGATGCTGCGCGACATGCAGACCCACGACGTGCCCGACGACGCCCTGTCGCGCGAGCGCGTCGCGCTGGGCATGGACTACCCCGGCTGGGATGCGCTGGCGGCGGACCTGGCCGCGCACCGCGAGGCCGTCGGCGAGGAATTCGCCGCCGTGCTGGTGCCCCACGGCGGGCGCCACGCCGAGGCCCCGGCCCCGGACGCGGCCTTGTGGAAGGCGGTCGGAAAGGGCGGCCTGGAAGCCGGCGACCTCGCCGCCGCCGGCTTCGACGACGCCGTCGCGCTGGCCGACACGTTGCGCCAGTTGTCGGCCTCGCCGCAGGTGCGCGCGATGTCCGCGCGCGGCCGCGCCCGGCTCGACCGCCTGATGCCGCAACTGCTGGCCGCGGCGCGGGCCACGCTGGCGCCGGGCACCTGCATGGCGCGCCTGATCCGGCTGGTGCAGGCCGTGACCCGGCGCTCGGCCTACCTGGCCCTGCTGGAGGAGCAGCCCGGC
>CAZBZD010000260.1:0-2625 GCA_964496295.1 uncultured Rhodanobacteraceae bacterium
CGGTCGGCGCGGACAGCTTCGCCGAGGCGCTGCGTGCCGGCGCCGAGGTGTTCCATGCGCTGAAGTTCGTGCTCAAGCAGCGTGGCCTGTCCACGGCGGTCGGCGACGAGGGCGGCTTCGCGCCGGACCTGCGCTCCAACGAGGAAGCCATCGAGACCATCCTGGAAGCCGTCGAGCAGACCGGTTACCGGGCCGGCAGGGACATCTGGCTGGGCCTGGACGCGGCCAGCTCGGAGTTCTTCCATGACGGCACCTACGACCTGGCCGGCGAAGGCCGCAAGTTCGACTCGGCCGGTTTCGCCGACCTGCTGGCCGGCTGGTGCGACAAGTACCCCATCATCACCATCGAGGACGGCATGGCCGAGGGCGACGAGGCCGGCTGGAAGCTGCTGACCGAGCGCCTGGGCAAGACCATCCAGCTGGTCGGCGACGACAACTTCGTCACCAACCCGGCGATCTTCCGCAAGGGCATCGAGGCCGGCATCGCCAACGCCATCCTGGTCAAGGTGAACCAGATCGGCACCCTGTCCGAAACCCTGGAAACCATCGCCATGGCGCATGACGCGGGCTATGCCGCCGTGGTCTCGCACCGTTCCGGCGAAACCGAGGACACCACCATCGCCGACATCGCCGTGGCCACCACCGCCACGCAGATCAAGACCGGCTCGCTGTGCCGCAGCGACCGCGTGGCCAAGTACAACCAGTTGCTGCGCATCGAGGAGCAACTGGGCGCCGCCGCGCACTATGCCGGCCGCGACGCCTTTCCCAACCTGGCCAGACTGCCGGGCTGACCGGCGGAGCGGCTCGTGAAACGCTGGCGCTGGCTTGCCCTGGTCCTGCTTGTCCTGCTGATCGCCTTGCAGGCCAAGTTCTGGCTGGGTGACGGCGGCATGCGCGAGATCCACACCCTGCGCGGCAGCGTGGCCGCGCAGAAAGCCGAAAACGCCAAGCTCGAAAAACGCAACCGGGCGCTGGCCGCCGACGTGGACGACCTCAAGCAGGGCGACAAGGCCGTGGAGGCGCGGGCGCGCAACAACCTGGGCCTGATCAGGCCCGGCGAAGTGTTCTACCAGGTGATCGATCCGGCGCCGGCGGCAGCCGGCAGCACCCCGGCGACCGGCGCGCGGGCCACGCATGAGCCGTGATGCCGGCGCCGCGTGGTGCGTGATTCCCGCCGCCGGACGCGGCACCCGGCTGGGCGCGGACCGGCCCAAGCAGTACCTGCCGCTGGCCGGCCGGCCGCTGATCGTCCACACCCTGCAACGCCTGGCCGCGATGCCGCAGGTGCAGGGGCTGATGGTGGCCCTGGCGCCGGACGACATGCATTGGGAAACACATGTGAAGCCGCTGCTGGAGCCATCCGGCCCGTGCCGGGGCAAGCCCGTGCAGGTAACGACCGGCGGGGCCGAGCGCGCGGATTCGGTGCTGGCGGCCCTGCGCGCCCTGCCACCGGAGGTGGCCGACGACGCCTTCGTGCTGGTGCACGATGCGGCGCGCCCCTGCGTCCGCGCCGCCGACGTCGCCCGCCTCGCGGAACAGGCCGGGCAGGGCGCCGGCGGCCTGCTGGGCGCGCCGTTGCGCGACACGCTCAAGCGGGCGGATGCCGACGGTTGCAGTGCGCGGACCGAGTCGCGCGAGGCCCGCTGGCGCGCCTTCACGCCGCAGATGTTCCGTCGCGGCCGGCTCACGCAGGCGCTGGCCGACGCGCTCGCTGCCGGCGTGGCCGTCACCGACGAGGCCATGGCCATGGAGCGCGCCGGTTTCCGGCCCTTGCTGGTGGAAGGCGCCGAGGACAACATCAAGGTCACCACGCCGGCGGACCTGGTCCTGGCCGAATTCCTGCTGCCGCGTACCGTTTCATGACTTCCGGAGATTGCCCGTGCGCATAGGACAGGGTTGTGACGTGCATGCCTTCGGCGAAGGCGACCACGTGATGCTGGGCGGCGTGCGCATCCCGCACGACCGCGGCGTGGTGGCGCACTCCGACGGCGACGTCGTCATCCATGCCCTGTGCGACGCCCTGCTCGGGGCGCTGGCGCTGGGCGACATCGGTCGTCATTTCCCGCCGTCGGACGAGCACTGGCGCGATGCCGACAGTCGCGATTTCCTGCGCGCGGTGGCCGCGATGCTGGCCGAGCGCGGTCACGTGCTCGGCAACGCCGATGTCACCGTGATTGCCGAGCGCCCCAGGGTCGGGCCGCACGTGGAAGCCATGCGCACCTGCCTGGCCGCCGACCTCGGTTGCGACATCGACCGCATCGGCATCAAGGCCACCACCAGCGAGAAGCTCGGCTTCACCGGCCGCGGCGAAGGCATCGCCGCCATGGCCGTGGTACTCCTCGAGCACGCATCCTGCGAGTAGGGCGGGCAGAACCGTAGGTCGGGTTACGACCCGACATCCTGTCGGGTTGATGAAGCCAACCCGACCTACGGGAAAAGTGTTTCTGCCGTCATCCCAGCGTGGGGTTTTTCAAGAACCGTAGGTCGGGTCATGACCCGACATCCTGTCGGGTTGATGAAGCCAACCCGACCTACGGGAAAAGTGTTTCTGCCGTCATCCCAGCGTGGGGTTTTTCAAGTTCCCTGTAGGCGGGCTTGCATGCTGTCGCATGCGCGGCCGGGCTG
>CAZBZD010000261.1:0-2623 GCA_964496295.1 uncultured Rhodanobacteraceae bacterium
ATCAGCATGAACACCAGTTCGCCGCCGAACATGTTGCCGAACAGTCGCATCGACAGCGAAATCGGCTTGGACAGGTGCTCGACCAGGTTGAGGATGACGTTGAACGGCGCGATCGCGACCGCGCCCAGCGGGTTGCTCACCTTGAACGGCGAAGCCACCTGCTCCTTGAGGAAGCCGCCGCCGCCCTTGACCTTGACCGAGAAGAACATGGTCAGCACGAAGATGGTCAGGCTCATCGCGAAGGTGGTGTAGACGTCGGCCGTGGCCACCGCCTTGAAGTGGAAGCTTTCGGCGAACGAGTGGCCCCCGAGCAAAGTGGCCACGCCGCCGACCAGGTCGATGGGGATGAGGTCGACGAGGTTCATCAGCAGCACCCACATGAACACCGTCAGGCCCAGCGGCGCCAGGAAGCTGCGGTCGCCGTGGAACAGGTCCTTGACCTGGCCGTCGACGAATTCCACGATCAGCTCGACGAAGGCTTGGCCCTTGCTCGGCACGCCCGGCGTCGCCTTGCGCGCGGCGCGGTAGAACCAGATGAAGAAGCCGGCGCCGATCAGCAGGCCCATGATCCAGCTGTCGAGGTGGAAGTTGCGGCCGAACACCTCCACGTCGTTGAAGTGGATGTGGTGCTGGATGTACTCGTTCAGGCCACCGGGGGCTTGGATCGACATCATTGTTCCTTGAATCTCAACGCCATCAGGTTGACTGCAAGCGCCGCGACCACCCCCAGGATGGCGGGCAGCGGCGGCAGGTGCCAAACGACCAGCACCACGTAAAGTCCCCCCAGAACCACGAACCACTTCAGCAGCGTGCCCGTGAGCATCCGCATCAGCACCACGCCCGGCCGGCCCCGCGTCAATGTCCGCGATGCCACCAGGGCCGTGCCCACGGCCACCCATACGGCACCGGCGGCAGCCGACATGGCTGCGTGGCGGCCCTGCAGCAAAAACAGGGTGCCGACAAACAAGGCCACCCCCAACTGCGCTGCCAGAAGGCGCGCGGCCAGATGGCGACCGGCGGCGAGTGTATTGAGCACGCGGGCTTCCCGTTCGGTCGAACCTTTCGGCTCAACCGCTACGTGTATTCAGGTTTCGAAGTCCAGAGCAGGCGAATTGTAGCAGTCACTTGCGGCGCTCAACAAGCCGCTTTTTCCATCCCCATGACGGGGTTGCGTGAACCGGCGGCCGCCCCGAAAGTCCCCCGACGACAAACCCCGTCTCTCGGGTAGGGCGGGCACTGCCCGCCGAACGCCGTTCTTGCGCATGCCTCGAGGGTCGACGCGGCGGGCAGTGCCCGCCCTACGCGCTGTCGCCGCGACAAATCGCCCCGGCCGTGCAGGTCTCGCGCACCACCACCTCGCTCAGGCCCGGCAGGCGCGGCGCCAGCTTGCGCCAGATCCAGCGCGCCAGCACTTCGCTGGTGGGGTTTTCCAGGCCCTCGACGTCATTGAGGTAATGGTGGTCGAGCTGCTCGAAGATCGGCGCGAAGGCGGCCTTGACGTCGGCAAAATCCATCACCCAGCCGGTCACCGGATCGGGTTCGCCGGCGATGCGGACCTCGATGCCGAACGAATGCCCGTGCAGGCGCGCGCACTTGTGGCCCTCGGGCACATGGGGCAGGCGATGCGCCGCCTCGATGGTGAATTGCTTGTAGATGTGCATGGGAATGCCTGCATGATAACGCTGCGAAAACGACAAGGCCCGCCATGAGCGGGCCTTGTGTTCCATGATCCTTTTCAGCCCCATGCAGGAGCCTGCCCTGCAGGCGATGGTTGGATGTGCCGAATAATCCGGCCATCGCCTGCAGGGCAGGCTCCTGCGGGGCCCATGCGCCGAGGCGCATGGATCACTTGATCTTGCCTTCCTTGTAGATCACGTGCTTGCGCACGACCGGATCGTACTTCTTGATCTGCATCTTGTCCGGCGTGTTCTTCTTGTTCTTGTCCGTGGTGTAGAAATGCCCCGTGCCGGCCGAGGAAATCAGACGGATCTTGTCGCGTTTGCCTGCCATGATTCGGTCCTCCTCAGATCTTTTCGCCGCGGGCACGCAGCTCGGCGATCACGGCTTCGATGCCGTTCTTGTCGATGGTGCGCAGGGCGTGGTTGGACACGCGCAGCTTGACCCAGCGCTTCTCGCTGGGCACCCAGAAACGACGCTCGTGCAAGTTGGGCAACCAGCGACGGCGGGACTTGTTGTTGGCGTGCGACACGTTGTTGCCGGTTGTCGTGCGCTTGCCGGTGACTTGGCATTGACGAGCCATGATGGCCTCCATGATCGGTGTGGGTCGCCCATTGGCCAGGACGACGTCGGCCCGGCACAACCGGAGCCGGTTGCCGCGCGATCGCCGGGGCTGCCCGTCCCGAGCCCCGCGTCGCGCCGCGGGGTGGCCGTCGAGGGGTGTGTCCGGCAAGGACAAACCGACAGGCAGTCGCGCATTATGACAGCATCGTCACGCGCGCGACAAGCCCCGGCTAGGCAGAGCCGGCCCGGGTGTGGGACAATGGCCCTCTTTCACCCGACCTTTTTCCAGGGAGCCCGCCACCATGGCAGAAACCACCCCCGCCAACAGCCAGGACAACGGCCAGAACGCCCAGCCGCAGATGATGCTGCAGAAGATCTACGT
>CAZBZD010000262.1:0-2604 GCA_964496295.1 uncultured Rhodanobacteraceae bacterium
TCCAGCGAATTGAAGCCGAACAGCACGCTGTCGCACAGCGTGTCCACGCCACCGACCACGGCGGCATCGATCAGGCCGAGCCGCATCAGCCTGGCCGCCATGGCGAACACCTTGGCGCTGGACGAGCAGGCGGTGGAAACGGTCAGGCACGGCCCGTGCGCGCCCGTTGCTTCGGCCACGAACGCGCCCAGCGAATGCAGCGAATGCAGCGCCGGGTCGCGCAGGTCGGCGGGCAGATGGCCGTCCTCCAGTCGCCGGTAGCCGGCCTCGGTCGCGCCGATGCTGCCGGTGGACGTGCCCGTCATGACCGCGACGCGCGCGGGGCCGTGGCGTTCGATGGCGGCGCGGGCGGCGTCGATGAAGCCGTCCTGGGCCAGCCCCAGCCAGGCCAGGCGGTTGTTGCGGCAGTCCCGGCGGGCCAGGTCCGGCGGCAATACCACGTCCTCGACGCCATCCACGCGGCCGATCCAGCAGGCCAGCGGAGCGCTGCTGAAATCGTTGGCGCGCAGCCCGCCGCGCATGTCGGCCAGGGCCCGCGCGTGCGCCCCGCGTCCCCGGCCGAGGGCCGAAGTGGCGGTGTGCGAGGAGACGGCGATGGCGGGCATGGGCGTCGGCATGATCGCGCAGAATAACCGGTTTGATGAGCCGGTTCGACACGTTTTGCACCGGAGGCGGGCGATCGTGTCGCAGGCCGTCGCGTCCGCGCCGCGCTCGCACTAAGCTTGCGCGCATGAATGCACAAGCCGACCGGGTCGAACGCTTCCTGCGCGAACTGCAGGACCGCATCTGCACCGCCATCGAGGCCGCCGACGGCAAGGCGTGCTTCGTCGAGGACGCCTGGACCCGCGCGGCCGGCGGCGGCGGGCGCACGCGCGTGCTGACCGACGGCGCCGTGTTCGAGCAGGCCGGCGTCAACTTCTCGCGCGTCCACGGCGACAAGCTGCCGCCCAGCGCCACCGCGCACCGTCCGCAACTGGCCGGCGGCGGTTTCGTCGCCACCGGCGTGTCGCTGGTACTGCATCCGCGCAACCCGTACCTGCCGACCACGCACGCCAACGTGCGCTATTTCGAGGCGCGCAAGGAAGGCGTGGAGCCGTTGTGGTGGTTTGGCGGCGGTTTCGACCTGACCCCGTTCTATCCATTCGACGAAGACGTCGTGCACTGGCATGCCGTCGCGCGCGACCTGTGCGCACCCTACGGCGAGGAGGTCTATCCGCGCTGCAAGCAATGGTGCGACGAATACTTCTACCTCAGGCACCGCGACGAGACGCGCGGCGTCGGCGGCCTGTTCTACGATGACCTCGACGAAGGCGGCTTCGAGCGCTGCTTCGCCTTCACCCGCGACGTGGGACAGGGTTTCCTGGACGCCTACCTGCCGATCGTCGAGCGGCGCAAAAACACGCCGTACGGCGAGCGCGAGCGCGCCTTCCAGCTGTACCGGCGCGGCCGCTACGTGGAGTTCAACCTGGTCTGCGACCGCGGCACGCTGTTCGGCCTGCAGTCGGGCGGACGCACCGAGTCGATCCTGATGAGCCTGCCGCCGCTGGTGCGCTTCGCCTACGGCTACACGCCGGAGCCGGGCTCGCCGGAAGCGCGCCTGGCCGACTACCTCAAGCCACGCGACTGGGTGTGAGGAACGAGGGGCGAGGGACTCGCGGTTTTTGGCCTGCTGGCAGGCTGCGGCATGGTTTTGCGGGTTCGCGGGACGGGCAGTGCCCGCCCTGCGCGAAGCGGTGCACCGGAAAGTCCCGTTTCCCGGCAAGCACCGGCACGAACCGTGCCACGGGCCGGGTCACGGCCGCAGGCCGCAAGTCCCTCGTCCCTCATTCCCCCTGCATCATCTTCTCGCGCCTGGCGCGGAACGCGCTGTCGGCGGACCACTTCGGGAACACGTCGCTGGCGGCCAGCTTGCGCCCGACCTGGTACAGCGCCTGCACGTCCTCGATCACGCCGTCCAGTTTCCAGGTGGCCGGATCGTATTCGTCGGCGGGGCTGTGGTAGCGGTGCGCGGTGTAGTCGGCGGCGGCGGCGCGGCCGGCCGCGAGCCCGCCGTCGCGCAAGTCCTTGCCGCTTTCGACGTACAGGGCCGGCACGCCGGCCTTGGCGAAGTTGAAGTGGTCGGAGCGGAAGTAGAAACCCTTCTCCGGCGCGTCTTCCGGGCTCAGCGTGCGATCCTGCAGGGCCATGGCCGCTTTCAGGTAATCATCCAGTTGCGAGTTGCCCAGGCCGACCACGGTGATGTTCTTCGCGCGCCCGATCGGTGCCAGGGCATCGATGTTGATGTCGGCCACGGTCCGGTCGAGCGGGAACACGGGGTGCGCGACGTAGTACTTGGAACCGAGCAGGCCGGATTCCTCCAGCGTCACCGCGGTGAACAGCACCGAGCGTCGCGGCGGCGGCGACTGGCGGGCGAAGGCGCCGGCGATTTCCAGCAGCGCGGCCACGCCGGTGGCGTTGTCGACGGCGCCGTTGTAGATCCGGTCGCCCTCGAGCGACGGGTCGGTGCCGAGGTGGTCCCAGTGCGCGGTGTAGATCACCGCCTGGTCGGGGTGCGTGCTGCCCGGAACCATGGCCAGCACGTTGTCGGACTGGAAGTGGCCGATC
>CAZBZD010000263.1:0-2603 GCA_964496295.1 uncultured Rhodanobacteraceae bacterium
CAGGCGATCGACGCGGGGCGTTTCGTCGACCTGCTGGAAATCGACGCGGCCAGCAACACCGGCGTCGACGACGTGCGCGAGGTGATCGAGAACGCGCAGTACGCGCCCACCCGCGGCAATTACAAGGTGTATCTCATCGACGAGGTGCACATGCTGTCCAAGAGCGCCTTCAACGCGTTGCTGAAGACGCTGGAGGAGCCGCCGCCGCATGTGAAATTCCTGCTGGCGACCACCGATCCGCAGAAGCTGCCGGCCACGGTGCTGTCGCGTTGCCTGAAATTCAACCTCAAGCGCCTGCTGCCGGACCAGATTGGCGACCAGATCCGCCACATCCTCGAAGCCGAGGGCGTGGAGCACGACGAGGAGGCCATCGCCGAGCTGGCGCGCGCCGCCGACGGTTCGCTGCGCGACGGCCTGTCGCTGCTGGACCAGGCCATCGCCTACGGCGCCGGCGGGCTGCACGCGGACGAGGTGCGCTCGATGCTGGGCACGGTCGAGCGCAGCCAGTTGTTCGGCCTGATGGAGGCGCTGGCCGTGGGCGACGGCCGGGCGTTGATGGCCGAGTGCGAACACATGGCCTCGTTCTCGCCCGATTTCGCCGGCGTGCTGGACGAGCTGGCCATGCTGCTGCATCGCGTCCAGTTGCACCAGCTGATCGCCGATTACCACGACGACCGCCCGGATGCCGAGGCCGTGACGCGGTTGGCGGGGGTGCTGAGCCCCGAGGACGTGCAGCTTTTCTACCAGCTGGCCGTGACCGGCCGCCGCGACCTCGGATTGGCGCCGGATGCGCGCACCGGCTTCGAGATGACGGTGCTGCGCATGCTGGCCTTCTGTCCCGGCGATGCGGCGGCGCAGGGTTCCGCGTCGGGCGCCACGTCGGCGCGCCCGTCGGCACCTGCACCCGCGCGGGCACCGGCTCCGCGCAAGCCGCCGGCCGCCGCACCGGTGCCGGCGCCACGTGCCGCGCCGCAACCGCAACCGCAACCCGCGGCCGCGCCTGCACCCGCACCCCGCCCGGTCGCGGAAGCCGCACCCGCTCCGCTGTCGACGACGGCCGGCAATCCGGAATGGGAGGCGCTGATCGACCAGGCCGACCTGCACGGCCCGTTGCGCCAGCTGGCCGTCAACGCCACGCTGCAGTCGCTGGAAGGGCAGAAGATGACGCTGGCCCTGCCGGCCAGCCAGTTCGGCCTGGCGGTCGAGCCCATGGCCGGGCAGCTGCAGGACAAGCTGGGCGCGGCGCTGGGCCATCCGGTCAAACTGCATTTCGTGCGTGCCGACGGCGCCGTGGAAACTCCCGCCACGCGCATGCAGGCCGCGCAGGAGGCGCGCCAGGCCGAAGCCGAGCGCGCCATCGACGAAGACCCTCTGGTGCAGTCGCTGGTGCGCGACTTCGGCGCCCGCGTGGTGCCACAATCGGTCAAACCCTCCCCCACTCCGGAGCCCCGTTCATGAAAGGCCAGATCGGACAATTGATGCAGCAGGCGCAGCGCATGCAGGAGCAGATGAAGCAGGCGCAGGAAGAAATCGCGAAGATGGAAGTCACCGGCAGCGCCGGCGGCGGCATGGTCAACGTCACCATGACCGGCGCGCACGAGGTGCGCCGGGTCGAGATCGACCGCAAGCTGTTCGCCGACGACCCGGAAATGGCCGAGGACCTGGTCGCCGCGGCGGTCAACGACGCCGTCAACAAGGTGGCGCAGGTCAGCAAGGAGAAGCTGGGCGGCCTGACGTCCGGCCTCAACCTGCCGCCGGGCATGTCGTTGCCGTTTTGAAATGCCGGGACCCGGGACCGGGAGTCAGGAAAGCCACTTCTCATCGCTCCATTCGCACTTGACCAGCAGTTGCCTGGTTTGCCCCGAAATCACCTGCGAAGCCCAAGTCATGCACTTGCCTTACCTTCCCATTGACACCCGGTCCCCGGTCCCCGGCCCCCGGCCCCGGTCCTGACGATGTCCGGCTCCCCACTCCTGGACGAACTCATCGACGCCCTGCGCTGCCTGCCCGGGGTGGGTGCCAAGAGCGCGCAGCGCATGGCGTTTCATCTGCTCGAACGCGAGCGTGCCGGCGGGCAGCGATTGGCCAAGGCGCTGGACGCCGCCATGCAGCACATCGGCAACTGTTCGCGCTGCCGCAATTTCAGCGAGGAAACGGTGTGCGGCCTGTGCTCGGGCAGTCATCGCGACGATCACGTGTTGTGCGTGGTCGAAAGCCCGGCCGACCTCGCGGCCATCGAGCAGGCCACGGATTACCGCGGCCGCTATTTCGTGCTGCTGGGGCGGCTCTCGCCGCTGGACGGGCTGGGCCCGGAAGAACTGGGCCTGGACCGCCTGGCCGACCGCCTGGCCGAAGGCGAGATCGAGGAAATGATCATCGCCACCAATCCCACCGTGGAAGGGCAGGCCACCGCGCATTACCTCGCGCAACTGGCCGAAGCCGCCGGCGTGCGCACCACGCACCTGGCCCAGGGCGTGCCGCTGGGCGGCGAGCTGGAATACGTCGACCGTTCCACCCTCGCGCACGCCTTCGGCAGCCGCCTGTAGACACCCTGTTTGCCGTCAGCATGTAGGTCGGGTCTGGACCCGACAAACCTTCCGGGG
>CAZBZD010000264.1:0-2602 GCA_964496295.1 uncultured Rhodanobacteraceae bacterium
TGCCGATCTGGACCACCACGCCGTGGACGCTGCCGGCCAGCTTCGCCGTCAGCCTGGGCGCGGATTTCGACTATGTGCTGGTCGAAGGTCCCGCGCGCGAGGGCAGGCGCGTGTTGCTGATGGTGGCCGAGAGCCTGGCCGGATCCGCGCTGAAGCGCTACGGCGTGGATGACGTGCTGGTGCTGGGCCGGGCGCTGGGCGCCACGCTGGAAGGCCTGGACCTGCAGCATCCGTTCTATGCCGAGCGCAGGATCCCGCTGATCCTGGGCGACCACGTCAGCGCCGAGGACGGCACCGGCGCCGTGCACACCGCGCCCGGCCACGGCCAGGAGGATTTCCAGGTCGGCAGGCATTACGGGCTGGTCGACAAGTATCCGGCCAACGTGCTCAACCCCGTCGATGGCCGCGGCGTGTACGTCGAAGGCACGCCGCAGTTCGCCGGCCAGCACATCTGGAAGGCCAACGACGCCATCGTCGAGCTGCTGCGCGGCAACGGCCACCTGCTGGCGCACGAGGTCATCACCCACAGCTACCCGCATTGCTGGCGGCACAAGACGCCGGTGGCTTTCCGCGCCACGCCGCAGTGGTTCATCGGCATGGAAAAGGCCGGCCTGCGCGACACCGCGTTGACCGCCATCAGGGGCGTGCGCTGGGTGCCGACCTGGGGCGAGGACCGCATCCGCGGCATGGTCGAGGGGCGGCCGGACTGGTGCATCAGCCGCCAGCGCACCTGGGGCGTGCCGATCGCGCTGTTCGTCGACAGGAAGACGCAGCAGCCGCATCCGCACAGCGTGGAATTGCTGGAGGAAGTCGCCCGGCGCGTGGAGCAGGGCGGCATCGACATCTGGGACGACCTCGACCCGGCCGAGTTGCTGGGCAAGGACGCGGCCGATTACGAGAAAGTCACCGACGTGCTCGACGTGTGGTTCGATTCCGGCGTCACCCACGCCTGCGTGATCGACGCGCGGCCGGAACTGCAGGCCGGCGCGGCCAGCGAATACCGCGTGATGTACCTGGAGGGCTCCGACCAGCATCGCGGCTGGTTCCAGTCGTCGCTGCTCACCTCCAGCGCCATGCACGGCCGCGCGCCGTACCAGCAGGTGCTGACCCACGGTTTCACCGTCGATGCGCAGGGCAAGAAGATGTCCAAGTCGCAGGGCAACGTGGTGGCGCCGCAGAAGGTCATGGACACGCTGGGCGCGGACGTGCTGCGCCTGTGGGTGGCCGCGGCCGACTACCGCCACGAGATGAGCGTGTCCGAGGAAATCTTGAAGCGCGTCTCCGACAGCTACCGGCGCATCCGCAACACCTGCCGTTTCCTGCTCGGCAACCTGGACGGTTTCGATCCCGCAAGGCACCTGCTGCCGATCGAGGAATGCCTGGCGCTGGACCAATGGGCCGTGCAGTGCGCGAACGACGTGCAGCAGGCCGTGCTGGCCGCCTACGAGCGCTACGATTTTCCGGAAATCGCCCAGCGCGTGCAGAACTTCTGCACCAACGAGATGGGCTCGCTGTACCTGGACATCACCAAGGACCGGCTCTACACCATGCCGACCGACAGCCTCGGCCGGCGCAGCGCGCAGAGCGCGATGTACCGCATCGCCGAGGCCCTGGTGCGCTGGCTGGCGCCGATCCTGGCCTTCACGGCCGAGGAAGCGTGGCAGGAGCTGCCGGGGCCGCGCGGCGAGTCGGTGCTGTTCGAAACCTGGTACGAGGATCTTGCCGCGGTCCAGGGCAGCGACGACCAGCGTCGCTGGTGGGGCGACCTGCTGCGCATCCGCGAGACGGTGTCGGGCGTGCTCGAAGGCATGCGCAAGGCCGGTGCCATCGGTTCCTCGCTGGCCGCCGACGTGGACATCTGTCTGGACGACGGCTTGCGCCGGCGCTATGCCGAAGCCACCGACGAACTGCGCTTCTTCTTCATCACCTCCACGCTCGACGTGCGTCCGCTGGCCGACAAGCCCGAAGACGCCGTGCGCGTGGAATTGGAAGGCGAGGGCGAAGCCTGGGTTGCCGCGCATGCCAGCACCGCCGCCAAGTGCGTGCGCTGCTGGCACTACCGCGACGACGTCGGCAGCCATGCCGAACATCCCGAACTGTGCGGCCGTTGCGTGGACAACGTCGACGGCGAGGGTGAAACCCGCCAATGGTTCTGATGTTGTCCGGTCTTGCTCTTGTAGTTTGTAGGTCGGGTTGGCTTTATCAACCCGACATCCGTATTGGCCAGAAATCTCGGGTTGATGAAGCCAACCCGACCTACGCTTCCATCGGGTTTTGAGGCAATGGCCGTGGAGACCGTTTTTGCATGACCACCAAAAACAACAGCGCATTGCCCTGGCTGCGGGTGTCGGCCCTGGCCATCGTCGCCGACCAGCTCAGCAAGTGGTGGGTGCTGACCCACACCATGCCGGGCCAGCGCATCCCGCTGATCGACGGCTTCCTGTATCGCACCCTGGTGTTCAACCGCGGCGCCGCCTTCAGCTTCCTCGCCGACGGCGGCGGCTGGCAGCGCTGGTTCTTCGTGGTGCTGGCGGTGGTGATCTGCGCGGCGCTGGGCGTGTGGCTGTGGCGCACGCCGCGCCGCGACTGGCGCACGGCGTTG
>CAZBZD010000265.1:0-2580 GCA_964496295.1 uncultured Rhodanobacteraceae bacterium
CCTTGTCGACCATCAGTTTGAGGAAATAACCGATGTCCATTGGGCACCTGTGGTGAAAGCGTTGTTGATGGTAGATTGTCCGTGTTTGCAGTGAATGTGAATGCCTCCAGGGTCACGTTTTATGACATCGACACGAGCTTTTCCGCGCCTGCCGCGGCTCCTGCCGGCGGCCACGGCGCTTCTGCTGCTGTCCGCCTGCGCCAGCGTGCCGCCGCCGACCGGCCTGATGCAGCGGGCACAGCAGCAGCTGGATGCCGCGCGCCAGGCGCATGCCGCCGATTACGCGCCGGTGGACCTCACCTTCGCCGAGCAGCGCTACCAGTCCGCGCAGGCGGCCATGAATGCCGAGAAATACGCCCTGGCGCGCGACATGGCCAACGAGTCGCTGGCCGACGGGCGCCTGGCGCAGGTGCGTGCCGAACTGGCCGCCGTGCGCAAGCAGGTCCGCCAGCAGAGCGCGGAAAACAAGCGCCTGCGGGCCCAGCTCCTGAAACCTTCGCCGGGCACGGCCCCGGCGCCGGCGCCCGGATCGTCGTCCAACGCCGGCCTGCCGGAGCAGATCGTCCTGCCGCAGCCGGCTTCCCCGGCCTCGTCGGGCCGGCCAGCCACGGAGGGACGCCCGTGAACGTGCTCCTGAAAGTCATGGCCGCGGCCCTGCTGGCGGTTTTCGCCGCCAGCGCCGTGGCGGCCGACGTCGACCTGGATTACCAGCGCCTCAGCAACAGCCTCGACAAGCTCGCCGGCGACCCGGTGCTGGGCCGCTACGCCCAGGCCGAGCGCTCCCTGGCGCGCCAGGCCGTGCAACGGTTGCAGGGCGTCGACGACGACCGCCGCGCCTACGTGCTGTACATCGCCGAACGACGCGTGGACCTGGCCAAGGCCGCGGCCGAACTGGCCGATGCGCGCCACAAGCTGGTCCGGTTGCGCGATGAGCACGGCAAGATCCTGCTCACCGCCAGCCGCCACGACGCCGCGGCCACCCGCCGCGAACTGGAGCGCGAGCGCCTGCAGAACCAGCTGGCCGCCGAGCAGGCCGAACGCCTGCAGGCCCAAGGCCAGGCCTATTCGCTGGCCGCGCAGCAGGCCCAGGCGCAGGCGGCCCAGGCGACCAAACTGGCACAGTCGCGGGCCCATGCCGCGGCCCGGGCCCGGCACGAGGCCGAGCTGGCCGAAAAGGCCGTCCGGCTGATGCGCCAGCAACTGGACCATCTGCGGCCGCACCAGGGCAGCGAAGGCATGCAGATGACGCTGGGCGGCGTCGCGTTCGGCACCGGCCAGACTTCCCTGCGGCCCGAAGCCAGGGCGCACCTGGGCAAGCTGGTCCAGTTCGTCCAGTCCAAGCCGGGCAAGCACGTCCGCATCGAAGGCTATACCGACTCCAGCGGCAATGCCGCCGTCAACCAGGCGCTGTCGCTCAAGCGCGCGCAGTCGGTGCGCGATGCCCTGGTGGAGCAGGGCGTCGATGCCTCGCGGATCAGCGTGGTGGGAAGGGGCGAAAGCGATCCGGTGGCCAGTAACGACACGGCTGCCGGCCGCGCCAAGAACCGCCGCGTGGTGGTGATCCTCCAGGACCAGTAGGGGCCTGCCCTGCAGACGGTCGCGACGGAGTTTCCCGCCCTCCGGCCTTCGCCCGAGGCGGGCTCCGGCGCGGCCTTTCCGGCCTGCGGTACGGCCGACTTAACGTATTGCAACCACTTGTTTTAACGGAAATTTTCCTATTCATCCGGGTGCTTGCAGCCACCTCCGCGAAGGAGTAGGGTCAAAGGTGCCGAGGGGCCTTCCGCACCCCGGGTTGCCGGTAAGCACCATGCACTCATCCGTCGATGCCAAGCACGCCACCACCGCGAACCGGTGTGGCGCGGATGTTTGTGCCTTCACGATTTTTTCGCATGCCGTCGCGCGGCCGGCCGCGGCGCCGTGTCCCTGCCTGACAGGAGATCGCCATGTTTGAAAACCAGCAGCGTGATGACATCGAAGCCTTGATGAAGACCAACACCGAATTCCGTCGCCTGTACCACCATCACCAGAAACTCGACAGCAAGGTGCATGATGCGGAAATCGGCGTGTTGCCCATGGATGCGGACACCCTGAGCAGCATGAAACGCGAAAAACTGGTCGCCAAGAATCGGCTGCTGCGCATGTGGGAGGATCATCGCAACCGCACCACCCACTGACATTTTTCGACGTGATTCCGGCGCGGGCCGCAGGGCGACCCGCGCCGGTCGCGTTTCACGGTCTCGGTTATGATGACGGGCCTTCGCCCGGCGGGGCATTTCCAGGGAGTCTGCATGAGCGTCCATTCCAGCATCCTCGAGTTGATCGGCCGCACCCCGATGCTGCGCGTCACGCACCTGGATACCGGTCCCTGCGAGCTGTACCTGAAGCTGGAAAGCATGAACCCCGGCGGTTCGATCAAGGACCGCATCGGCCTGTCGATGATCGAGGGCGCGGAAAAGGCCGGCAAGCTCAAGCCTGGCGCGACCCTGGTCGAAGGCACCGCCGGCAACACCGGCCTGGGCCTGGCGCTGGTGGCGCAGGCCAAGGGCTACAAGCTGATCCTCGTGGTGCCGGACAAGATGA
>CAZBZD010000266.1:0-2573 GCA_964496295.1 uncultured Rhodanobacteraceae bacterium
GACGATGTCGCCGATGTAGTCCGGCGTGCCTTTCACGCGCACCAGGTGCGGGTACTTCAGGCCGCCGTGGTAGTCGATCTCGAACGTGCTGTAGTGGCCGAGGTCCTTGACCAGCAGCGTGATCGGCGCCTTGTCGTCCTGCGCCGCCGTGATCGCGGCCTTGATCGCGTCGCCGGAATAGTCCTTGCCGTTGACGGCGACCACGGTCATGCCCGGCACCATGCCGGCCTCGAACGCCGGGCCGCCCCACTGCACGTCGTACACGCGGCCCGAGGACGAGGCGGCGAAACCGACCGAGGTGGCCAGGTTGATGGCGCCATGGCGCAGGCTGGCGGTGGCCTTCTGGTAGTCCGAGGGCTCGTCGGTGTAGACCAGCTTCCAGCCGCCGCGCGCGATGCCGTGCTCGGGCAGCTCGTCGCCGGTGTAGTCCAGGCGCTGGCGCAGGAACGTGGCCCAGTCGAACGGCTGCACCTCGTTCAATGCATCGACCAGGTCCTGGAAGGTGTAGGTTTTCGTGACGTAGCTGCCGTCGTCCATGCCGTAGAACAGCCTGGCGAAATCGTCCAGCGAATGCTTGTTGTCGCTGAGCGCGCGGATCTTGGTGTCCACGTCCAGCCACAGCAGCTGGCCCTCGGGGTAGAAGTCGGTGCCGCGGCGCCAGTTGCGCCAGCCGCCGCCGGAGTAGTAGGTGAGCCGCGCGGCATCGGCAGTGTCCTGCAGCGACCGCCACGAACGCCCGGTGCGGTGCGCCATGTCGGAAGCGATGGCGGCGATCGATTCGCGGTACTGCCCGGGCGTCCACAGGCCCGAGCGCGCGGTCAGCACACCGGCCCAGTAGTCGGTGAGGCCCTCGTACACCCACAGCATGTCGTCCCTCATGGGCACGTTGAAGTTGGGCGTCCACAGGTCGGCCGGGCGGCGGAACTTGCCGTTCCACGAATGCACCCACTCGTGCGGCATCAGCGAGGCCACGCGCATGTACATCTGGTCGTTGCTCAGGTAGTCCGCGGGCAGGCGGTCGTCGCTGGACTGGTGGTGCTCCAGGCCGAAGTGGTCGGTGTGGTCGGACAGCGTCAGCAGGAAGTCGTAGTGGTCGAAATGGCGGCTGCCGAACAGGGCGTGGATCTGCTTGACCAGGTTGCGGTGGTCGGCGACCTGCTCCTTGCTGATGTCCACGCTTTCGGCGGTGTCGCCGACGATGTTGAGGTGCACCGGCACCTTCGCGCCGGGCGCCAGGTCCACGCGCCTGAAATGCCTGCCGGCGATCAGCGGCGAATCGACGAAGTTGTTGAACGTGACCGGCGCGAACTCGATGGTGTTGCCGTCGCGGCCGGCCACCTCCAGGGCGGTGGCGAACTTCCAGCCCTCGGGCAGTTGCACCGTCGGCTGGATGCGGATGTCGCGCGAATAGTAGCCGGCCGGATAGAACGCCACCTGGTTGAACTCCACGTCGACCAGGTTGGGCGTGGCCGACACGCCGGCGCCGAACTGGCCGCCGCGGCCCGGCGACAGGAACTGGAAGGACAGGTTGATCTGGGTGACGCCCTCGGGCACGTCCAGGTGCAGCGTGTACATGTCGACCAGGTCGCGCCGCCAGGCGATCTTCTTGCCGTTGCCCTTGATGACCAGGCCGGCCACGTTGGCGATCGGGCCGGTCGGCGCATGCTCGCCCGGGATCCACTTGGGGTAGTACAGCGTGACCGGGCCGGCTTCGACCGGGATGGTCTCGTGCACGTAGTAGATGCGCTTGCCGGCGTGCTCCAGGTTGACGTCGACCGTCAGCATGCCCGGATAGGGAACGTCCCGGGGCGTTTCGGCGGACGTGCCAGGCGCCGCGTACGCGGCGGGCGCCAGCACCAGCAAGGCCAGCACGGCAAGGGCCAGCACGACGCAACGATGCTTTTCGGACTTCATTCGACACCCCCGGAGAAGCAGGTACATGGATGCATCATCTGCACGGATGCCGCCATGCTAGATCGTGGCCGGGCTCGCCCCCCTCTGCCAGAGGTCACGAATGGTGCATGCGGACACGCAAAGGGGGCAGGCCTCGCGACCTGCCCCCGACAAACCACGGCAACGGCGCTCGGCTACGAACGGGCGGATGCCAGCCCGGCCTTGTTGGCCACCAGGTTGACGATGCCCGCCACGGCGAACACGACCGTCGCCCACTCGGCCCAGACCACGCCCGGGTCATCGGCCAGGTGCAGCACCAGTGCCGAAATCCCGCAGGCGACAGCCAGCAACCAGAAGGCATTGCACAACTGCCGCGACCAGTGCGGCCTCTCCGCGTCACCGGCCAGCTTGCTGCTCCAGATGCCGTGGGCGAAATAGATCACGAAGCCGAGCAGCATCCAGATGACGAAACGCACGTAGGTATCCACGTCCAGCCCGCCGATGAACAGGAAATTCCCGTCCATGAACCACGGCCAGCCGATGATCAGGAACAGCGAGAACAGCACACCCAGCGGCGCCAGCACCCACAGGAACGGCGTACGGAACCGACGCTCCAGCTCCGGTTTCCGAACGCGCAGGATCAGCACCGACGTGCAGATCAGGATGAACGCCGACAAGGT
>CAZBZD010000267.1:0-2562 GCA_964496295.1 uncultured Rhodanobacteraceae bacterium
TCGGTCAGGCCGTCCTCGTATTGCCAGTCGGTTTCCTCGCCGCTGGCCTCGTCGACGAGGTGCACGTGCAGGCCGGCGCACAGCACCGCCTTGGCGCGCAGCAGGTGTTTCAATTTGGGCAGCGAGATCTTCGCCGAATCGAAATAGCCGGCGTCGGGCCAGAAGTGCAGCGTGGTACCGGTGTTGCGCTTGCCCACCGAGCCGACGACTTCCAGCTCGCTTGTCCGCTCGCCGTCGGCGAACGTCATGCGGTGCTCGTTGCCGTCGCGGCGGATGGTCACTTCCAGCTTTTTCGACAGCGCGTTGACCACCGACACGCCGACGCCGTGCAGGCCGCCGGAGAAGGTGTAGTTCTTGCCCGAGAACTTGCCGCCGGCATGCAGGCGGGTGAGGATCAGTTCGACGCCGGGCACTCCCTCCTCGGGATGGATGTCCACCGGCATGCCGCGGCCGTCGTCGCTGACCGATACCGAACCGTCCTTGAACACCGTCACGTCGATGCGCCTGGCGTGGCCGGCCAGCGCCTCGTCCACCGAGTTGTCGACGACCTCCTGGATCAGGTGGTTGGGGCGGGTAGTGTCGGTGTACATGCCGGGGCGGCGGCGTACCGGGTCCAGGCCGGTGAGGACTTCGATGTCGGCGGCGTTGTAGCGGCTGTTCATGCGTGGTGTGGTTCCGGGCGGTCCGTGTGTCGGATGCTGTTGTGTAGGTATTTTACGGGAACGGGTAGGGCGGGCATTGCCCGCCATCCCATGGGCATCGAACGGCGGGCAGTGCCCGCCCTACAGGGGTTGGCAGCGCTCCTGGAGCCAGGCGCGGTCGGCCTCGTCGAGCAGCGGCGCCAGTTCTTTTTCCACGCGGGCGTGGTAGGCGTCGAGCCAGTCGCGTTCCTCGTCGTTGAGCAATGACGGCTCGATGGCGCGGGTGTCGATGGGGCACAGCGTGACGGTCTCGTATTCCAGGAAACGGCCGAACTCGGTTTCCGGGCCGCTGCGGATCACGGCCAGGTTCTCGTGGCGGATGCCGTGGCGGCCGGGCTTGTACAGGCCCGGTTCGATCGAGGTGATCATGCCCGGCTCCAGCGCCACGTTGATGCCGCCCGAACGCGGCGGCCGCACGCTTTGCGGGCCTTCGTGCACGTTGAGGAAATAGCCCACGCCGTGGCCGGTGCCGTGGCCGTAATCGGCCGCGATGGCCCACAGCGGCGCGCGCGCCAGCGCGTCGATCTGCTGGCCGCTGGCGCCCTCGGGGAAACGCGCGCGGCTCAGGCCGATCATGCCCTTGAGCACGGCCGTGCAGTCGCGGCGCTGCTCCTCGGTGGTGGCGTCGCCGAAGGCCCAGACGCGGGTGATGTCGGTGGTGCCGCCCTGGTACTGGCCGCCGGAATCGACCAGCAGCAGGCCCTCGGCCTTGAGCGTGGCGTGGCTTTCGGGCGTGGCGCTGTAGTGCGGCAGCGCGCCGTTGGCCATGTAGCCGGCGATGGTGCCGAAGCTTTCGCTGACGAAGCCGGGACGGGCGGCGCGCGCTTCGCGCAGGATGGTTTCCACGTCCAGTTCGGTGACGGTTTCGCCGGCGGCCAGGGCCTGCTCGATCCGGTGGAAGCCGTGCACCAGCGCGGCGCCGTCCTCGCGCATGGTGGCGCGAATGTGTTCCAGCTCGGCGTCGGACTTGACCGCCTTCATGTGCGTGGACGGGTTGGGCAGCTCGATGCGCGTCGCCGCTTCGGGCAGCGCGTCGATGATCGCGGCCACCACGTGCGCCGGGGAATACATGACGCGGGCCTCGGCGCCCAGCGCGGACAGCGTGTCGGTCACGGAGGCGTAGTCCGCCAGTTCGATGCCGTCGTCGGCCAGCTTCCCGCGCAGGTCCGCGTCGAACTTGCCGGCATCCACGAACAGCGTGCAGCGGTCGGCTTCGATCAGCAGGTGCGACAGGAACACCGGGTTGTATTCGACGTCGCTGCCGCGCAGGTTGGTGATCCAGGCGATGTCGTCCAGCGCACTGACCAGATGATGCGTGGCGCCGGCGCGGGCCATGGTGTCGCGCACGCGTGCGAGCTTGTCGGTGCGCGGGATGATGGCGTAGTCCAGCGCGTGCTCCGTCACCGGCGCGTGCGGCAGGGCGGGGCGATCATCCCAGGCCGCGCCCGGCAGATCGAGATCGATGCGCAGGCGGGCGCCCGCGGCCTCCAGTTCGTCGCGCAGCCGGCGTTCGGCCGTCAGCGCCAGGCTGTCGCCGGCCACGGCCAGCGTGTCGCCCTTGCCGAGGTGTTCGCACAGCCATTCGACGTGTTCGGGCGTATGCGGCACGTGCAGGCGCATCAACGTGACGCCGGTGCCGTCGAGCTGGTGTTCGGCCTGCTCGAAATAACGCGAGTCGGTCCACATCCCGGCAAAGTCCTGGGTGACGACCAGGGTGCCGGCCGACCCGGTGAAGCCGGAGAAATGCGCGCGGCCCTGCCAGTGTCCGGGCAGGTATTCGGACAGGTGCGGATCGGCGCTGGGGACCAGGCAGGCGGTGACGGATTCGGCGCGCATGGCGTCGCGCAGTTTGGCAAGGCGG
>CAZBZD010000268.1:0-2560 GCA_964496295.1 uncultured Rhodanobacteraceae bacterium
CTGGCCACCGTTGCCATGGACCGCGCCATGGCGCTGTTGTTGGTGGACAGCGAATACACCTGCAGCGCGGCCACGCCGAGGAAGCCGATGGACACGACCAGCACCGCGATCAGCACTTCGATGAGGCCGACGCCGCGCTGGTGCCTGCGCGAGGAAAACTTCTGATTCACTGGTGTCCTCATTGGCAATCTCCGTCGCTCTTGCTCGTCTCCAGGATGGAACCCGTGGTCATGCTGATGGTGCGCATGTTGTCGGAGTCGATAGCGGTACTGCACACCACGGCGACCGTGCCGTTGTACGGCGCGCTCTGGCCTGCCAGATGAGCCAGGCCCCGGGCATCAAACTGGATGGCATTGACGGTCGGCAGCCTGAGGCTCGCCGTCGGCTGAACCGGGGCCGCCTGCACCAGCACGGCGCTGGACGCTGCCGCCGTGCCCGTCAAGACGTACACCGCCCCGGGCTGGTCCGTACCGCACGCAGTCTTCAGATCACTGGTACTGCCATTGTCGACGGTGCCGCAAAACTGCACGTCCGCATTGCGCTTGATGGCTTCCATGCGCGCAAGATTGAGCGCGCCGACCAGGCTGTTGGCCGTGGTGGTCAGGCGACTGGACACGGTGATGTGCTGGAAGCTGGGCACGGCGATGGCAAGCAGGATGGCGGCCACGAAGATGGTCACCATCAATTCGACCAGCGTGAATCCCGCTCGGAAGCGCCGTGCTCCGGCACGCAAGCCTGTTTGACTCATGGAAGATCCCCTTTGGCCCCTGTGGAAAGCATAGTCAAGTGTGCCCGAAAGGACAGGCTCCGGCTGACGAGCGGTAGCGTTTTCCCGACGAGCGGCATGCGGGGCCGCAAATTGTGTGCACGCGGTCACATGCCGCGCTTGCGTGCGGCCCGATGTGTCCCCCGCCATGGAACTGCTTGCCGGCATCTGCTAAAAATGCGGCTGACATGGCGCGTTGCGCCGGCAATGGAGGTTTCATCATGTTCAAGCTTGCCCTGCCCCTCGCGGTCCTGACGCTTGCCGTGGGCGCCATGCTTGCGCCATCGCCGGCACATGCCGACGACCTGCTGATCAAGCGCCTGCAGCAGGAAAAAAACATGAACCTGCCCACCCGCGGCATGACCAAGGCACAGGTCGAGCGCAAGTTCGGCGCGCCGTTGCACAAGCTGCAGCCGCGCGGCGGCGATACCCGGCTGCACCCGGTGATCTACCGCTGGGAGTACGCCAAGTACATCGTCTATTTCGAGCACGACCACGTGATCCACACCGTGCTCAACACGCCGGCGGGCAACAACCTGCATCCGAAACAGGCGCACTGAATATACCGGGTAGGGCGGGCATGGCCCGCCATGGTGGATATTCCGGCAAGAGGCGGGCCTTTTGTCGGGCAGTGCCCGACCTACGTGTTCCGGCACATTTGTTGAGCCGACCGCGCCGGGGCCGGTTACGATGGGATCACCTGTCCGATTTCGAGATCCGAACGTGACGACCGACCCCGCGCGCCTGCGCCTGCCCGCCGAATGGGAGCCGCAATCGGCGGTCCTGATGGCCTGGCCGCATGCCGGCACGGACTGGGCTTCGCGCCTGGTCCAGGTGGAGCGCACCTGCACCGCGCTGGCCTGCGCCATCACCCGCTTTGAAACCCTGGTCCTGTGCGTGGCCGATGCCGCGCTGGCCTCGCGCGTGCGCTTTCTGCTGGACCACGGCGGCGCGGACATGGCGCGCGTGCGCCTGGTGGAACTGCCCTACGACGATACCTGGCTGCGCGACTCCGGGCCGATCACCCTGCGCGGCGACGACGGGCGGTTCCGGATGCTGGACTTCCGTTTCACGGGCTGGGGCGGCAAGTACGAGGCCTCGCGGGACGATGCGCTGGTGGAGGCGCTGACACGGGGCGGCCTGTTCGGCGCGGCCCGGCGCCGGCGCATCGACTGGGCGCTGGAAGGCGGCGCCATCGAAAGCGACGGCGAGGGCGGCATCCTGACCACCTGGCGGTGCCTGCGCCAGCGGCATCCGGACATGGACCGCGCCGCCATCGCGGCCTTCCTGTGCGAGCACCTGTCCGCCGAGCGCGTGCTGTGGCTGGACCACGGCTACCTGCAGGGCGACGACACCGACGCCCACATCGACACCCTGGCACGCTTCGCCCCCGGCCACGCCATCGTGCACCAGGCCTGCGACGACGCCGGCGACCCGCATTTCGACGAGCTGGCACGCATGGCCGGGGAACTGGCCGCCCTGCGCACGGCATCCGGGCAGCCGTACACGCTGCATGCCCTGCCGTGGCCGCGGCCGATCATGGACGAGGGGCGACGCCTGGCGGCGTCCTACGCCAATTACCTGATCGTCAACGACGCGGTGCTGATGCCGGCCTACGACGACCCGGCGGACAGCGTGGCCGCGGAAGTCATTGCCGCCGCGCACCCGGGCCGCGAGATCGTGCCGATCCCCTGCCGCCCGCTAATCTGGCAGAACGGCAGCCTGCACTGCATGACCATGCAACTGCCGGCCGGCCTCTCCCCGTAGGGCGGGCACTGCCCGCCGAGGAACGCC
>CAZBZD010000269.1:0-2548 GCA_964496295.1 uncultured Rhodanobacteraceae bacterium
GACTCGGGACTCGGGACTCGGGACTCGGGACTCGGGACTCGGGACTCGGGACTCGAGTAGGGCGGGCACTGCCCGCCATGGAAATCCCGCGTACACGCAGGCTCTGTTCGGCGGGCAGTGCCCGTCCTGCGCTTCTGGCCGGGCCCGCGCGGGCATTACCCGTCGTCCGGGTTCCACTGGTCCGACTGCGAGGGCCCGACCGGCGCGCCGGGGCAACCCGGCGGCGGCGGGCTCCCGGCCACGCGCGCGGTGGCGCAACTGGCCTTGCTGTCCAGCCTGAAGGCGGGCGCGGTCGAGGCCGGGGCCGGCGCGGCGAGGTCCGGCACCAGCGAGCGCGCCGGCGCCATGTTCAGGCGCGGATCGTCGCTCTTGCTCGATCCCTTGCGTGGCGGGTCGCCGCCGCAACTCAGGAAGATGGCCATCGGCCCCAGCACGCAATGCACGCGCACACCCGGTGCCACGTGGAAGGTGTGCTTGACCGTCAGTTTCTCGATCACGCGACGCAGGAAGGTGTCCAGGATGCTTTCGCCTTCCGGCGCCCAGTACTGGTCGAAGATGGTCGGCTCGTAGCCGAGGTGGTCGCTGCTGCGGCTCATCACGTCGGAGTTGCCCTGCGGCAGCAATTGCACGTAGCCCTTCTTGCCGCCCGTCTGGTCGCCGGCCGGGGTCCCGGATTTCCCGTGTCTGCCGGTCACGGGCTTGAACTGGTCGTTGGCGGGCGCCCAGGATTCCGAGGTCGCCACGGATGACGAGGTCGACCGGGCGGCCGAGGTCGCCGAAGCGGGTTCGGCACTCGTCGGCTCGGCGACCGCCGAGGTGTCGACCCGGATCGACGGCGCCTGCACCGCGGCGGGTGCCTGGGGTTCGGGCACGCGCGCCACCGGCAGATCCAGCGCGGGTGCCGCGCTGGCCGTCTCGGGCGCCTGCGGAATGGGCGCCAGGGCGGCTTCGGGCGCGCTCAGGGCCGGAGCCGTGGCCTCGGGCATGCGAATGGAGGGTGCCGGCGCCTGTTCGATGCGGATTTCGGGCCGGGCCACGCCGGCATCGGGCACCTGCGGCATGGAAGCCCGGGCGCGGACGGCGGGCTGCGTCACGTCCTGCAGTTCGCCGGCCTGCACCTCGGCCAGCGCCGGGTTGCCCAGCCTGACGGTCGGCGCCGCATGCCGCGTCGGCACCGGTTGCAGCCCCGGCGACGGGACCCTGGCCGGCGCCACCTGCACCTCGCCCACCGGTGGCGGCGCGATGGCCATGGTCGACTTTTCCAGCACCACCCTGGGCGGCGCCGGCGACAATGTCACCTCCGGCACGGGCTCCGGCGCCGGCGGGCTGGCGGCGGCCTGCTGCACCGGTTGCGGTTGCGGCTGCACCTCGGCGACCTCGGGCCGGGCCGGGGCCAGCTTGATGTCGGGTCGGGCCGGCGTCACCTGCGGAATCGGCGGCATGGCGGCCACCGGCGCGCGCTTGACCGAGGGCGGCACGGGCGTGGCCGGCTGTTTTTTCACCGGCTTGCGGCGCTCGGGCATCCTGATCGGCGGCGGTGGCGGCGGCGGTTCCGGCTTCTCGATCAGGCGGACTTCCACGGTGGCCTGCGCCGGCTCCCCGGCGGGCGGCGCGTAGCGCGGCGAGTGCACCATCCCCAGCAGCACCGCCACCACGTGCACCAGCAGGGCCAGGACGACGGCGGTCGCGCGCAGGCCGTATTCCGGCGCCGGCCGGCGCCAGCGCATTTCCTGCAGGAACATGCGCGCGGCACGGCGGCAACTCCCGTCGCCCCGGATCAGCCGCCGCCGCGAATGCGGCTGCCACTGGTGATGGCCCACGTTGGGAGCGCCCACGGCGCCGTAGAAATGTGGCATCAGTCTGCAAACATCCCGCGTGTTCGATCCCTGCCTGGTCGGTTGCGGCCACTTTAGCCGGATTTCGACGCGACGTGGCCGGCACGGCGCCCGCACGCGGACACGCATCCGGCCACGGTTCATGGACTCCCCGGGCGGTCCCGGGTTCCCTGCCCGCACGCGCCACGCCGGCGTGATGCCCGGCCCCGGCCCGCCGCCGCGGGCGGCCCGACCTTGACCCGCATGCCGAAACGGACAAGGCTATGCACACCCGTTTCCGCCATGACCGCCCGCCCGAGCGCATCCGCCCGGCGGCTCGCGCCTTTTCCCGCGGACGACCATGACCGTGCACCCGCGAAGGAGGCAAGTCATGCCCGGCAGTGTCGATTCCATCCGCAACATCGCCCTGGCAGGTCACGCCGGCGCCGGCAAAACCACGCTTTTCGAAGCCCTGCTGCATGCCGGCGGCGCGCTCCCCGTGGCAGGCGACATCGAGCACGGCAACACCGTGTCCGACTTCGATCCGCAGGAGAAGCAACGCGGTCATTCCATCGACACCGCCATTGCCGGCCTCGAGCACGACCACTGCCGTATCACGCTGATCGACACTCCCGGCTATGCCGATTTCCGCGGCCCCACGCTGGCCGCCCTGAACGCCGTGGAAACCGTGGCCGTGGTGGTCAACCCCGCCAACGGCATCGAGCGCGGCACGC
>CAZBZD010000270.1:0-2523 GCA_964496295.1 uncultured Rhodanobacteraceae bacterium
TGGCCAAGAGCAGCATGGTGAACCGCGATATCAAGCGGGCCAAACTGGTGAAGAAGTACGCCGCCAAGCGTGCCGAGCTGAAGAAGATCATCCTCAGCCCGGAATCCACCTACGACGAGAAAATGGAAGCGCAGGCCAGGCTGCAGAAGCTGCCGCGCGACTCCAGCCCGGTGCGCCAGACCACCCGTTGCGCGCTGACCGGACGCCCGCGTGCCGTGTACCAGAAGTTCGGCCTGGGCCGCAACAAGCTGCGCGAAGCGACCATGCACGGCGATGTTCCCGGCCTGCGCAAGGCCAGCTGGTAACCACTCGCCATTCGAGGCGGGTTGTTGTTAAAATAACCGGTCTGCCCGGCGGGAAAGGGCAGCCACACAATACAGATTTCCGGTCAACGGATATCGGTGCACTCTCAAAGGTTTTTCCATGAGCATGACTGATCCCATTGCCGACATGTTCACGCGCATCCGCAACGCCCAGATGATGGGCAAGCCGAATGTGCGCATGCCGGCCTCCAAGCTGAAGCTGGCCATCGCCGAGCTGCTCAAGCGCGAGGGCTACATCCTCGACGCCCGCGTCGACGATGCCGACAAGGCCAAGCCGACCCTGGACGTCCAGCTGAAGTACTTCGAGGGCCGTCCGGCCATCGAGCGCATCCAGCGCGTCAGCCGTTCCGGCCTGCGCGTGTACCGCGGCAAGGACCACCTGCCCAAGGTGATCGGCGGCCTCGGCATTTCCATCGTTTCCACCTCGGCGGGCCTGCTCACCGATGCCCAGGCGCGAGCCAAGGGCGTGGGCGGCGAAGTCATCGGCCTGGTGGCGTAAGGAGATACTGAGATGTCACGAGTTGCCAACAGTCCGATCACCCTGCCCAAGGGCGTGGAAATCAAGTCCGATGACGCCGGCATCACCGTCAAGGGTGCCAAGACCAGCCTGTCGATCCATCATCTGCCGGGCGTCAGCATCGACGTCGACGACGGCGTGGTGAGCGTCAAGGTGGCCGAGGGCGGCGAAGTCAAGTATGCCGGTACCGCGCGTGCGCTGATCAACAACATGGTCAAGGGCGTCACCGACGGTTTCGAGCGCAAGCTGACCCTGGTCGGCGTGGGTTTCCGCGCCGCCGTGCAGGGCAGGAAGCTCAACCTGACCCTGGGCTTCTCGCACCCGGTGGACTACGACATCCCCGAAGGCATCACCATCGAGACCCCGAGCGCCACCGAAGTCGTGGTCAAGGGCGCCGACAAGCAGGCCGTGGGCCAGGTGGCCGCCAACATCCGCGCCTTCCGTCCGCCGGAACCCTACAAGGGCAAGGGCGTGCGCTATGCCGATGAACACATCAACAGGAAGGAAGCCAAGAAGGCGTAATCGACTGGCTTGCCAGGTTCGAACACGTCGATCCGCTTCCGGAGACTGGACATGAAAGACAAGAACCAAATTCGTCTGCGTCGTGCCAAGGCCACGCGTTCGCGCATCCGCAAACTGGCGGTGCCGCGCCTGTCCGTGCATCGCACCGGCCAGCACATCTATGCACAGGTGTTCGCCGCTTCCGGCGACAAGGTCCTGGCCAGCGCCTCGACCCTGCAGAAGTCGGTGCGCGAAGGGCTGGACGGCACCAAGAACATCGCCGCCGCGAGCGCGGTGGGCAAGGCCGTGGCCGAGCGCGCGCTCGAGGCCGGCGTGGAAACGGTGGCCTTCGACCGCTCCGGCTTCCGTTACCACGGCCGCGTCAAGGCGCTGGCCGAGGCTGCCCGCGAGGCCGGCCTGAAGTTCTGAAAATGCGCTGCCGCGATTCCGGCAGCGCACATACAACTCCAAGCGGCCCTGGTGCCGTAAGCAGAAGTCCCGGCCAGTCCGGGCATGACAGGAAACGACATGTCTTCCAACGATCGTGACAATTCCGACGGCCTGCTCGAGAAACTGATCGCCGTCAATCGCGTGGCCAAGACCGTCAAGGGCGGCCGCCAGATGACCTTCACCGCGCTGACCGTGGTCGGCGACGGCGAGGGCAGCGTGGGCATGGGTTACGGCAAGGCGCGCGAAGTGCCGGCCGCGATCTCCAAGGCCATGGAGCGTGCCCGCCGCAACATGGCCAAGGTCAACCTCAACAACGGCACGCTGTTCTATCCGGTCAAGGCCAACCACGGCGCCGCGCGCGTGTACATGCAGCCGGCGGCCGAAGGTACCGGCGTGATCGCCGGCGGTGCCATGCGCGCCGTGCTGGAAGTGGTCGGCGTGACCGACGTGCTGTGCAAGGCCGTGGGTTCGCGCAACCCGATCAACCTGGTGCGTGCGACCATCAAGGGCCTGCAGGCCGTCGCTTCACCGGAACAGATTGCCGCCAAGCGCGGCAAGAGCGTCGAAGAGGTGCTGGGCAATGGCTAAGTCCGATACGAAAACCGTCCGCGTGCGCCTGGTCAAGGGCCTGCGTGGTGTGCAGGGGCGTCATCGCCTCAGCGTGAAGGCCCTGGGTCTGCGCAAGCTCAACGACGTGCGCGAGCTCAAGGACAGTCCGCAGGTTCGCGGCCT
>CAZBZD010000271.1:0-2510 GCA_964496295.1 uncultured Rhodanobacteraceae bacterium
AGCTGGTAGACGACGAGCGACGCCACGTAAGCCATCACGAACTGGTAGGCGAACGAGATGAACACGATGCGCCAGGAATCGGTTTCGCGCTTGATCACGGCCAGCGTGGACATGCACTGCGGCGCGTAGGCGAACCAGACCAGGAACGACAGAGCCGCCGGCAAGGTGATTTGCGCGGCCAGCGCCGGACCGAGCATGCCCTCGCCGCCCACCGCGTATACCGTGGCCAGTGCGGCCACGGCAGTTTCGCGCGCGGCGAAGGCCGGCACCAGCGCCAGGCTCATCTGCCAGTTGAAACCGATGGGTTGGAAGATGTACGAGAACCAGTGGCCCAGATAGCCGGCGATGGAATAGTCGATGGCCGGCCCGGTCGCGCCCGCCGGCGGCGCGGGGAAGCTCGACAAGGCCCACATCAGCACTGTCAGCGCCAGGATCACGCCGGTCAGGCGCTTCATGAAGATCATGCCGCGCTCGTACAGGCCCAGGCCGACATCGCGCAGCTTGGGCAGGCGGTAGGACGGCAACTCCATCAGCAGCGCATGCTCGCTCTTGTCGCGGCGGATGTGCTTCATCACCCAGCCGACGACCATCGCGCCGACGATGCCGGCCGCGTACAGCACGAACAGCACCACGCCCTGCAGGTTGAACACCCCCAGCACCGTGCGCGCGGGGATGAAGGCGCCGATCAGCAGCGCATACACCGGCAGGCGTGCCGAACAGGTCATCAGCGGCGCCACCAGGATGGTGGAAATGCGGTCGCGCGAGTCGGTGATGCTGCGCGTGCCCATGATGCCGGGGATGGCGCAGGCGAAGCTGGACAGCAGCGGGATGAACGAACGCCCGGTCAGCCCCACCGACACCATCATGCGGTCCAGCAGGAACGCCGCGCGCGGCAGGTAGCCGGACTCCTCCAGGGTCAGGATGAAAAAGAACAGCACCAGGATCAGGGGCAGGAAGCCGACCACCGTGCCCAGGCCGCCGAAGATGCCGTCGACGATCAGCCCCTGCAACGGGCCGGCCGGCAGCAGGTTGCCCGCCTGCACGCCCAGCCACGCGAATCCGCTGGCGATGGCGTCGGTCATCGGCTGGCCCAGCGTGTACACGCCCTGGAAGACCAGGAACATCACCACCGCCAGGATCACGAGACCCAGCACCGGATGCAGCACCACCCGGTCCAGCGCGTCGTCCAGGCGCGCGGTGGCGCGCGGCATGCTCACCGCGGCGGCCATGATCTCGCGCACTTCGGCATGCAGCGCGTCGCGGTCGATGTCGCTCCACTCGCGACGCGGCGCGGCTTCGGGCACTTCGCCGTCGACGCGTTCGACAAGCGCGCGCACGCCGCCGCGCTTGACCGCGACGGTTTCCACCACCGGCACGCCCAGGCGCCGTTCCAGCTCGGGAATGTCGATGCGGATGCCGCGCCGGCGCACGTCGTCCATCATGTTGAGCGCCAGCACCACCGGCCGCCCCATCTGCTTGAGTTCGAGCAGGAAGCGCAGGTGCAGGCGCAGGTTGGTGGCGTCGGCCACGCACACCACCAGGTCGGGAACCTCCTCGCCGGGATAGTTGCCCTGCAGCACGTCGAAGGTGATCTTCTCGTCCGGGCTGACCGTGTCGAAACTGTAGGTGCCGGGAAGATCCAGCACCTGCAGCACACGACCCGAAGGCGCGGTGAAGCGCCCTTCCTTGCGCTCGACGGTGACGCCGGCGTAGTTGGCCACCTTGGCGCGGCCGCCGGTCAGCTGGTTGAACAGCGCCGTCTTGCCGCAGTTGGGGTTGCCGACCAGGGCGATGCGCAGGGTGGAAGCGCTCATGCCGCCACCTCCTCGCGCACGTGCACCCGCCGCGCCTCGTTGCGGCGCAGGGCGAAACGCGTGGAGCCGATCTGGATCAGCATCGGGTCGCCCCCCATGGGTGCACGCGCGACCACGCGCACGATTTCGCCCGGCACGAACCCGAGGTCGCGCAGGCGGCGCGCGATGGGATCGGCTTGATGGGCATCTTCGACGGCGTGGACCACGACACGGGCACCTTTCGACAATTCGGAAAGCCGCACGGCAAGACCGCTTCAAATGAGAACGGTTCGCATTGTAACCCTCAATCGCACCCTATGGCGAGGGGCACGAACGTCGCACCCCGGCCGGCACGACGACGCGTTCGCGTTCCAGGCCCTCCGGCCGACGGAAAAAGGTGCAACTGGCTATCATGGTCCAGTCGCAGCATCGAGCCCGCTCACTGGAGGTCTTCGTGTACGAAACCATTCTCACCGAACGCCGTGGCAGCATCGGGGTGATCACGCTCAACCGCCCCGAATTGCACAATGCCTTCAACGAGGTGCTGGTGGCCGAACTGAACTCGGTGTTCGATGCCGCCGAAAAGGACGAATCGCTGCACGCCCTGGTGCTGACCGGCAACGGCAAGAGCTTCTGCGCCGGCGCCGACACCAAGTGGATGCGCGGCATGGCCCAGGCCAGCCAGCTGGAAAACCGCGAGGATTCGCTGCAACTGGC
>CAZBZD010000272.1:0-2504 GCA_964496295.1 uncultured Rhodanobacteraceae bacterium
GCGATCCTGCAGGGCGTGCATTCCAACTACGAGATCGACCTGTTCCAGCGCCTGATCGCCGCCGCCGCCGAACTGACCGGCACGCCGGACCAGGGCAACCAGTCGCTGCGCGTCATCGCCGACCACATCCGCGCCACGAGCTTCCTCGTCGTCGACGGCGTCACGCCGTCCAACGAGGGCAGGGGCTACGTCCTGCGCCGCATCATCCGCCGTGCCCTGCGCCACGGCTGGATGCTGGGCGTGCGCGGCGAGTTCTTCTGGAAGATGGTCGCGCCGCTGGTGGCCGAGATGGGCGAGGCCTATCCCGAACTGGCGCAAAAGCAGGCCCTCGTCGAGGAAGCCCTGCGCGCCGAGGAACGGCGTTTCGGCGAAACGCTGGAGCATGGCATGCGCCTGTTCGACGAAGTCGCCGGCCAGGGCGGCAAGATGATTGCCGGCGAGGATGCCTTCCGGCTCTACGACACCTACGGTTTTCCGGTGGACCTTACCGCCGACATCGCGCGCGAGCGCGGCATGGAGGTGGACATGGCCGGTTTCGAGAAGGCCATGACCGTCCAGCGCGAGCGCGCCCGCGCGGCCAGCCATTTCAAAAGCCGCGACACGCTGCCGGCGGAGCTGGCCAGCCAGCTGGAGGCCACGGCGTTTCTCGGCTACGACACGCTGGAGGCGGCGTCCTGCAAGGTGCTGGGCCTGGTACGCGAGGGCCGGAACCTGGAGCAGCTTGCCGACGGCGAACAGGGCATCGTGATTCTCGAGCGCACGCCGTTCTATGCCGAATCGGGCGGCCAGGTCGGCGATGTCGGCACGTTGTCCGCCGCCGGCGGCTCGTTCGAGGTGGCCGACACGCGCAAGCTCGGCGGCGCCTTCTTCGGCCATTTCGGCACCTGGCGGGGCAGCAGGCCGCTGCGTGCGGGCGACGACGTTGCCGCCCGGGTGGACGCCGAGCGCCGCCAGGCCATCGTGCTCAACCATTCGGCCACGCACCTGCTGCACGCGGCGCTGCGCGAGGTGCTGGGCGGGCACGTCACGCAGAAGGGATCGCTGGTGGCGCCGGACCGCCTGCGCTTCGATTTTTCGCATCCGCAGCCGGTCGCGACGGATGAACTGGCCCGCGTCGAGGCGCTGGTCAATGCCGAAATCCGCCGCAACGTGGCCGCCGAGGTCAGCCACATGGCCTACGACGACGCCATCGCCGAAGGCGCCATGGCCCTGTTCGGCGAAAAGTACGGCGACGAGGTCCGCGTGCTGAAAATGGGCGGGTTCTCCACCGAACTGTGCGGCGGCACCCACGTTTCGCGCACCGGCGACATCGGATTGTTCCGCATCGTGTCCGAATCCGGCGTGGCCTCGGGCGTGCGCCGCATCGAGGCCGTCACCGGCGCCGCCGCCCTGGCGCACGTGGATGCGCAGGCACGGCAACTGGAAGAGATCGGCCGGTTGCTGTCGGTGTCCGGCCAGGATGTCGGCGGCAAGCTGCAGCAACTTCTCGAGCGCCAGAAAAAACTGGAGCGCGAGCTGGACAGCCTGAAGGCCCGGACCGCCAGCGCCGCCACCGGCGATCTCGCCGGCTCGGCCAAGGAGGTCGACGGCATCAAGCTGGTGGCGGCGCGCGTCGACGGACTGGATGCCCGGGCGTTGCGCGAAAGCGTCGACAACCTCAAGCAGAAGCTGGTCGATTGCGTGATCCTGCTGGCCGCGGGGCGCGAGGGCAAGGCTTCGCTGGTGGCCGGCGTCGGCGGAGCGGCCGCGGGGCGCGTCAAGGCCGGCGCCCTGGTGGCGCACGTGGCCGGGCAGATCGGCGGCAAGGGCGGCGGACGGCCGGACATGGCGCAGGGCGGAGGCGCGGATTCGCCCGCACTCGACCGCGCGCTGGCTGAACTTCCCGAGTGGTTGTCCAGTCAAATGAAGAACTGAGGCAAACGGGCGGCATGGGCCGGAAGTCATGAATTGCCCGGTCGCGTTGTACATGGGCTGCAAGCTTGGCTACTATCGGCGGGATGTTCGCTGAAAGAACAAGCCGGTATCCGCCGGGGAGGTGGCGGGTTTCGGCGGAATGACTTTGCAACCCCGGGAATGGGTGGCCTGCACGGGGTGAAGCAGGCGATCCGTTGGTCCGGATCCATCGAAAGTTACTGGAGCAAGGAAAATGTTGATTCTGACCCGACGAGTCGGGGAAACCCTGATGATTGGTGACGAGGTGACCGTCACCGTGCTGGGCGTGAAGGGCAACCAGGTGCGCATAGGCATCAATGCCCCCAAGGACGTGGCCGTCCACCGTGAAGAGATCTACATGCGCATCAAGCGCGAGCACGAAGCCGAGGCATCCGCCAAGCCCGCGGATCCGGCCGTGCCCGAGGCCCCGCACAAAGAGGACTGAAGCGCGGAGGCTTTACGCGTCGCCCGGTCGCCGTTATCCTTTGCGGCCGCGCCGGACCGGCGCACCGGTTTCCGGAGAGGTGCCCGAGTGGCTGAAGGGGCTCCCCTGCTAAGGGAGTAGAGGGTTA
>CAZBZD010000273.1:0-2501 GCA_964496295.1 uncultured Rhodanobacteraceae bacterium
TTCCGCGACGCCGGCTCCGCCCTGCGGGCTTGAGCCGGCCTACCGGTAGGCGGGGGCGATGGGCCAACCCCGTGCTCCACCCCACGTAGGCCGGCTCAAGGAGCACAGCGACGGAGCCGGCGTCACGGATTGGCCCGGGCGTCTTCCTGCAGGGTCCGGTGCAGGCGCACGAATTCCTTCTGCCAGTAATGCTCATGTTCAAGCACCCAGGCGTGGATGCGCGGCATGTCGAAGCGCGGGGAGGCCTTGTGCCGGCCGGCTTTCAGTTGCCGGTAGCGTTCGAGGTGCGCCAGCCCGCGCTCCGGGTAGCCGCGCGAACCCAGCAGCGCGGCCTGCTCGAAGGCGGCGGTGGTGCGCACGTCCTGCTCCAGGGCGCGGTTGAAATAGCGCAGCGCCTGGTCGGGCCGGTGGCGCACCAGCGCGATGCGGCCGAGGATCGAATCGAGGTCCTGGCGGCGGCCGTGGATCGCCATCAGTTTCGGGTTCGACTGGGCCGCATGGACCAGGTCGACGAGGGTGTCCAGGGTCAGTTGCGGGCACGGCGGGTGGTCGGCCTGGCGAATCGCGCGGCCGAACCAGTGCGCCAGCAACGCGCCGGGGTTGCGCGTGGTGGCCAGCGACGTCCTGGCCGCCTGCAAAGTGGCGGGCGGCACGTGGCCCATCTGGCACTGCGCCCCGAACAGGTTGAAAGCCAGTTGCACCTGGTCGGGCTCGTCGGCCAGCAATTTCTGCAGGCGAGCCGCCGCGCGTGCCGGATGGCCGGCGCGCATCTGCGCCATCGCCGCATTGGCCTGCGCGCGCGGCGAACCGGGGTTGAGCCTGGCCCACAGCAGCGCTTGTTCGTGGACATTGCCCCACACTTCGGCGCGCGCATGCGTCATCGCGGCCAGTCCGGCCAGGATCAGCACTGCCAGCGCCGCCTTGGCCCAGCCCCGATGCCCGAATGGCCGTCCTGTCAGGGAAACTCCGCGACGACGTGTAGGGCGGGCACTGCCCGCCGTGGAAGTCCCAAATTGACGCGCAGGACGGGCATTGCCCGCCGAATCGGAGTCCCCTTGGCGGGCAGTGCCCGCCCTGCCCGGTGTTTGCGGCACTCCGCACAACCACAGAGCCAGCGGCCAGAACATCAGCATCGCCGGCAGATAGTTGCGATGTTCGAAATAAAGCTCCAGCGCAATCGTGGACGATTCCAGCGCCTGCCCGACGAAGTAGAACCCGATCGCCAAGGCCACCGCCGGCAGACGCCTGCGCACCAGGCACGCGCCCGCGATCAGGCCCAGCACCGCGAGCAGGCAGGGCAATGTGGTCCAGGGCGAAAACAGCGAGGCGGAAGCGTGGATCTGGTCGTTGAACAACCCCGGCGTGAACGGGCGCGGCAACCACAGCAGTTGCAGGTAATCCATCAGCACGCGCGGCTCGGTCAGCAGGCGCTGGCCCAGCGTCCACGGGCGCGTGGACGAAATGCCGTGCGCGAGCCCGTTGTAGCCCGCGCGCGCCAGGTAGAACGCCACGAAGGCCGTCGGCAGGCCGGCCAGCACCCACATCGCCCGGCGGTAGCGGCGGCGTTGGCGCGGCTCGCGGTCGCGGCCCGCGCCGCGCAGTACCGTCGCCTCGATCACCAGCGCCAGCGCCGGCAGCAGGATGCCGTTGGCCTTGCTCAGCACCCCCAGCGCCGTGCACGCGCCCAGCCCCAGCAGCATCCAGGCCAGGCCGCGCGCGGTGGCGCCGTCGAGCAGCCGCCGTCGTCCGCGCAGCCAGGCCAGCAGCCCCAGCAGGGTGAACGTGGCCGGCAGCATCGCCTCGCGCTGGACGATGTACAGCGTGGTCGACACGAACAGCGGATGCAGCAGCCACAGCGCCGCGCCGAGCAGGGCCGCCAGGGTGATCCTGTCCGGCATCCAGGCCGGAGTGGCCGGCATGACGGCGGAGGCGTTCGACGGCGCGTCGCGGTCCGTGCCCGCCAGCGCCGCCCCCAGCCGCCGCAACAGCAGGAACAGCAACGCCGCGTTGAACAGATGCAGCAAAATGCTGGTGCGCAGGAACGGGCGCGGATCGGCCGGCCAGTCGCGCGCGTCGACCAGGAAGCTCAGCAGGGCGATCGGCCGTCCCGTCGGGTCGGCGCGGCCGGAAGTGATGTAACGCCAGAACGTGGCCCAGTCGTCCACCGGCCCGGTCGCGCCCAGCACCGGCAGATTGGCGAAGTCGTCGAACTGGAATCCGCCGGACAGGCCGGGATGGTAGGCCCACCAGGCGCCGGCCAGCAGGACGGCCAGCAGCAACGTGGCCGGCAGCCGGCGAACGAGTCGGGAATCGGAAAGCATCCGGCGAGTGTACCGAAGCGGACGCGGGCAATTAACCGCGGCGTGCGCGGGGTGTGACAGCGGCATCATGCACGGTCGAAAAGGAGGGCCGTAGACGACACCTGCTTCTTCGCCATCCACTCCCGTCCCGCGACGCCGGCTCCGCCCTGCGGGCTTGAGCCGGCCTACCGGTAGGCGGGG
>CAZBZD010000274.1:0-2471 GCA_964496295.1 uncultured Rhodanobacteraceae bacterium
GCAACTACGGCTACGTGCCGCAGACCCTGGGCGGCGACGGCGACCCGCTGGACGCGCTGGTGATCCTGCCGCTGCCGCTGGTGGCCGGCTCGGTGGTGCGCTGCCATCCGGTGGGCATGCTGCAGATGACCGACGAGGCCGGCGCCGACGAGAAGCTGCTGGTGATTCCCGCGCCGAAGATCTTCCCGGCCTACGCGCACATCGAGAACATCGGCCAGGTGTCCGGCCACTGGCTGGAGCGCATCGGGCACTTCTTCGAGCATTACAAGGACCTGGAAGACGCCAAGTGGGTCAAGCTGGAAGGCTGGGGCAGCGCCGACGACGCACGCAAGGTCATCGTCGAGGGCGTGGAGCGCTACAAGAACAGTTGACGGCCGCTTCGCGCGGCGGGTGGCGGACACTGCCCGCCGCACCTGCCCGCGACCTGCCCCGGGCGCGGCCAACCCATGGCACGTGCCGCGGTTTCGGAGCCGTGCTAGTTTCGACGTGATTCCATCCAGGACCGTCACGCCATGAAACCCGTCCGCTCCCTCGCGCTGTGCGCGGCGCTTGCCGCCTTCTGTCTTGCTTGCACCGCCAACGCGGACACGCATTCCGGGACGATGACCTACGCGACGCCCGGCCCGCGCGTCGCCGGGGTGCTCGAGCATGCCGGCCATGCGCGGTATTTCGGCGCGGTGGCGGTGTCGCCGGACGGCTCGCGCCTGGCCTGGACGATTTCCACCCGCAACGGCAACCGCGTGCAACTGGCCGATGCCGACGGCGGCCACGTGCGCACGGTGCAACTGGCCGGCGCCTTCAAGGGCTGCAGCGAGGGCCGCGCGAGCTGGTCGCCGGACGGCTCCCGGCTGGCGTTCCTGAGCAACTGCGGCAACCCCGGGAACAAGGCGCAGAAGGACATCTACTTGGTCGATCCCGGAACCGCGAAAGCCACCCGGCTGACCCGCCTGGACGGCTACGTGCACGGCCTCGCCTGGGCGCCCGACGGCAAGCAGCTCGGCATCCTGTACGTGGTCGGCGACACCCACCCCATCGCCGCCACCGCCGCCAGCAAGCCGCGCGTGGGCGTGATCGGCGTCAGCGGCGTCGAACACCAGCAGATGGCGCGCGTGGATGCCGCCAGCGGCGCGGTGAAGACGGTGACGCCGAAGTCGCTGTTCATCTACGAATACAGCTGGTCGCCCGATGCCGGCCGGGTGGCCTACATCGCCGCGCCGCCGCCGGGCGCCAACAACTGGTGGAAGGCCCGGCTGTACACGCAGGCCGTGGACGGCGGCCGGCCACGGCAACTGGTCGACGCCTGGGCCGCCACCGGTCCGCTGCGCCACCTGCAGATGGCGCTGCCGCGGTTCTCGCCCGACGGCGGGACCATCGCCTTCATCGGCGGCCTGATGAGCGACCAGGGCGCCACCGGCGGCGACATCTACCTGGTGCCGGCCACGGGCGGCAAGGCGGTCGACGTCACCCCGGGCATCCACTTCTCGCCGTCGTGGTTCACCTGGACCGACAACCGCCACCTGCTGGTGTCGTCGATCGCCGGCGCCAGGTCGCGCCTCGGCCTGTTCACGCTCGACGGCACGCGGCCGGCTTCGCACGAGGCGTTCTTCACCACGCCGTCGGCCATCGGCGACGGCAGCGCGGCCTCGGCCCTGAGCCTGTCGGCCGACCACGCGCGCTTCGCCTTTCTCCATTCCACCTTCGACGAGGCGCCGGAAATCTATGCCGGCCGCCTGGCGCTGGACGCCGCCGGCCAGCTGCGGGGCGTGGCGGTCAAGGCGCATGCGGTGACGCACGCCAATGCCGGCCTCCAGCCGCAATGGGGCAAGGCGGTGGAGGTCGACTGGCGCAACGAGGGCCACGACGTGGCCGGCTGGCTGTTGCTGCCGGTCGACTACGACCCGCACAAGTCCTACCCGATGGTCGTCAGCGTGCACGGCGGCCCGGTGTGGGCGGTGCGCTCGCGCTGGCCCGGCCGCGGCTTCGTCGCGCCGTTGTCGCAACTGGGCTATTTCGTGTTCATGCCCAACCCGCGCGGCAGCCTCGGCCAGGGCGCGGCCTGGACCCAGGCGGTACGCCGCGACATGGGCCACGGCGACCTGCGCGACATCCTGGCCGGCATCGACGCGGTGGAAGAAAAGTATTCCGTCGACGACCGGCGCCTGGGCCTGATCGGCTGGAGCTACGGCGGTTTCATGAGCATGTTCGCGCCCACCCGGACCGACCGCTTCCACGCCGTGGTGGCCGGCGCGGGCCTGTCCGACTGGCAGAGCTACTACGGCCAGAACATGATCGACCAGTGGATGCTGCCGTTCTTCGGCGCCTCGGTGTACGACGACCCGGCGGCATACGCCAAGAGCTCGGCGATCCGCTTCATCAAGCACTACAAGCCGCCCACGCTGGTCATCGCCGGCCAGTTCGACAAGGAATGCCCGGCCGCGCAGTCGATCGAGTTCTGGCACGCGCTGCGCACC
>CAZBZD010000275.1:0-2447 GCA_964496295.1 uncultured Rhodanobacteraceae bacterium
CGAGGCGGACAGTGCCCGCCCTGCGGTTATTCGAAGTTCCTTCCCTGCAGGGGATTTCGAATAACCTGCCACCGCAGCGCACGCCGAGGCCCGAAACGGTAGGTCGGGTCACGACCCGACATCATGTCGGGTTGATGAAGCCAACCCGACCTACTGAAACTTGCCAAGGCTTCATGGAGGGATTGTCCGGGGCGAGGCGGGCAGTGCCCGCCCTGCGGTTCGTCGGTTATTCGAGGCTCCTTCCCTGCAGGGGATTTCGAATAACCTGCCACCGCAGCGCACGCCGAGGCCCGAAACGGCAGGTCGGGTCACGACCCGACATCATGTCGGGTTGATGAAGCCAACCCGACCTGCTGAAACTCAAACGCCCTGCAGACATGCCCGGGCGGTCAGCCGTTGGCGAACGCGCCCTCGGCCACCAGCTGACAGGCCATCTGCACGTCCTGGTCCATGGCGCGGTCCTGACGCAGGAAACCGATGTGCTCGCGCAGGGTGGCGAAGGCCTTGCGCACGCCCTCCCCGGCCCGGAATTCGTCGGCGTCGGCCAGGGCCTGCATCAACTGTTTCACTTCGTCGCGGAAGGTGGCGTATTCGAGCTGGTCTTCGCGCGGGGCGCCGCCGATCTTGGCGGCCAGCGCGTCGATGTCGCCGGCGCGGGCCAGATCGCGCGCGGCGTTGAGCATGTCCTGCCGGTATTCCAGCGCCTGCGCGGCGGTGTACAGCTCCAGCCCAAGCACGTGGCCGAGGTCGCTGGTCATGTCGAGCACGTGGCGGATTTCGTTGGCGCCCATGGACACGTGGTCCTCGGCGTTGGCGCTGGTCGGGATGGAATACACGCTGGCCGGATGCGCGCGCGTGGCCAGGTCGTTGACCAGCGCGGCAGCGGTGTACTGCACGATCATGAAGCCGGAATCGGTGGCGTCCTCGTTGCCGGTCAGGAAGGCCGGCAGGCCGTCGTTGTTGGCCGCGTCCACCAGCTTGTTGAGGCGGCGCTCGGAGATCGACGCCAGTACCGGAATCGCGGCCTTGACGTAGCTCATCACCAGCGCCAGCGGCATGCCGTGGAAATGGCCGGCGGAAATCACCTGATCCTCGATGACCCGTGGATTCTTCGCGTCGGGGAACACCAGCGGATTGTCGGTGACGGCGTTGAGCTCGACGTCGATGACGCGGCAGGCCTGGGCCACGGCGTCGCGCACGGCGCCGTGCACCTGCGGCATGCAGCGCAGGCAGTAGGCGTCCTGCGGCTGGTGCTTCTTGCCACCCTTGAACGGCAGGAAGCGCTTGTAGAACGCCTCGCGGCCATGGCGCTGGCTGAGCGGCACCCAGTCCCAGGCGATGTCGAAGCGCTGCGCCTGTGCCTCGGGCGTGCTCCATGCCCTGGCCGTCCACGGCTTGAAGCGCGGCACCAGATGGTAGGGAATGTCCAGCAGCGAGGAATCGTGCAGCAGGTCGCGCACATGGGCCGCCGTATCGACCTGCCCCGGATGCGGGCGCAGCGCGTGCACTTCCTCGCGCAAGGCACCGCTGCGACCGGCGAAAGCGTCCAGGCTCATTGCCGCCGCCACGTCGGCCGTGGCCAGCAGGCGTTGCATGCGTTCGAGCGCCAGCACCGCCGTGGCCAGCATCTGCGTGGTGCCGTTGTTGAGCGCCAGGCCTTCCTTGAAGGACAGGCGGATCGGGCGCAGGCCCGCACGCTTGAGCGCCTCGGCGCCAGCCATGCGTTCGCCGTCGAAGAAGGCCTCGCCGCCGCCCAGCAGCACGATGGCCAGATGCGACAACGGTGCCAGATCGCCGCTCGCGCCGACCGAGCCCTTTTGCGGAATGACCGGCACGACGCCCTTGTTGAGCAGGTCGGCCAGCGCCCTGAGCGTGTCGGCGCGGATGCCGGAATGGCCGCGCATCAGCGTGTTGATGCGGATCACCAGCATCGCGCGCACCACCTCGGCCGAAAACGGTTCGCCCACGCACACGGCATGGGTGACGATGAGGTTGTGCTGCAGTTCTTCCATCAGCGTGCCCTGCGGCCGGGCGGAGCCGTCGTCCGGCAATTCCTCGCGCACGCGATGCGCGCCCAGCAGGCGGTCGGCGTTGCTGCCGAAACCGGTGGTGACACCGTAGATGGGTTCGCCGCAACTGACCTTGTCGGCCAAAAAATCGGCCGTGCGCTGCACGCGGCCCAGTTTGGCGCCGTCGAGCATCACGCTGGCGCCGCGCGCCACGCGCACGACCTGGGCGCGGGTCAGGCTGTTGCCGTCGAGCACGACGGGTTGCTGCTTGTTCATGCCTTGCCTCCGTCCATGGCCGCGACCTGTTCCAGTTCCACCCGCAGGGTCTTGACCAGTTCGGCGCGTGCCACTTCGAATTGTTCGTTGCGGCGCAGGTCCTTGACCGTCACCGTGCCCTTGGCCCGTTCCTCCTCGCCCTGCACCAGCACGAAGCGGATG
>CAZBZD010000276.1:0-2446 GCA_964496295.1 uncultured Rhodanobacteraceae bacterium
TCGAGCGTGTGCAGGGTGTCGATGAGGGTCTCGCCCTTGTTGGTCGAGGACTGCGCGATGTTGAAATTGACCACGTCGGCGCCGAGCCGGCGCGCGGCCAGCTCGAAGGAGGTGCGCGTGCGCGTGGACGGCTCGAAGAACAGGTTGAGCACGGTGCGCCCGGCCAGGGTGTCCAGCTTGCGGGTGCCGTGGCGGCTGGCCTCGCGCATGGCGTCGGCGCGGTCGAGAAGCCGCGTCAGGATGGCGCGGTCGATGCCTTCGAGGGTGGTCAGGTGGCGCAGGTGGTGGGTCATGCGGCGTGGGCTTTTGCAGAATGCGCCTAGTGTAAGGGAATCACCGATCAAGCCGGCTTCGGCAGGGCAGGCACTGCCCGCCGTAAAAGTCCGTGTACGCGCGGGCCGTGTTCGGCGGGCAGTGCCCGCCCTACCCGTGGTCGGGGCGTGTCCGGTTCACGAGCCATGATTCGAGGATCACGACGGCCGCCATGGCGTCGAGCATGTCGGCATCGCGGCGGCGGCGGGTGCCGGCGGCGCGGGCCTGCGCGAAGCGGCGCGCGGCTTCCTGCGAAGAATGGCGCTCGTCCTGCAGGTGCACCGGCAACCGGCTGCGCTCGCCGATGGCGGCGGCGAAACGGCGTGCGAAGCGGGTAATGGGTTGTTCGCCATCATCGAGTGTCAGGGGCAGGCCGACGACCAGGGCTTCGGGTCGCCACTGCTGCAGCAGCTTGTCCAGCACTGCCCAGTCGGCTTGCCCGTCGCGCACTTTCACGACAGCCACGGCTTGTGCGCTGGCAGTCAGCGTGTTGCCCACGGCCACGCCGATCAGGCGCGTGCCGACGTCGAAGCCCAGGGCACAGCTCATGCGTGGCCGGCGTAGCCGGCAAGCTGCGACGCATCGATGCCGACCAGGTTGGCGGCGGCGTCCCAGCGCTGCTCCAGCGCGGTGTCGAACACGATGCGGTCGTCGGCGCGCACGGTCAGCCAGGCGTTGTCGCGGATTTCCTGGTCCAGCTGGCCGGCGCTCCAGCCGGCGTAGCCCAGTGCCACCGCGATGCGGCGCGGGCCCTCGCCGGAGGCCACCGCGGCCAGGATGTCGCGCGAGGTCGTGATCGCCCAGTGTTCGTCGATGCGGTAGCTCGCTTCCCATGACGGCTCGCCGCCGTGCAGGACGAAGCCGCGCTCGGGCTGCACCGGGCCGCCCTGCAGCACCGGCTGCATGTTGATCTCGGGCTGGTCGCATGCGAGGTCCATCTGCTCCAGCACTTCGCCCAGGGTGACCTGCGACAGCCGGTTGACCAGCAGTCCGACGGCGCCTTCCTCGTTGTGCTGGCAGACCAGGGTGACGCCGTGCGCGAAATGGGGATCGCCCATGCCGGGCATGGCGATCAGGAAATGACCGGCGAGGTTGCTGGACTGGTCCATGCGTGCAGTGTAGCCGGTTTCGCGTCCCGTACGCCCGGTTTTCGCCGGGGTTCGGCATGCCGCCGTGTCTGCCGCGCGGCGGGACCGCGGCGGGTGGCGGGTCAGTGGGTCTTGAGCTGGCCGCCGCGCAGGAACTGGTAGGTGCGGGTGATGTAGAGCAGGTCCACCTTCTCGTCGGTTTTCGGGATCGGCGGGAACGGGCCGGCCATGCGCACGATGCGGATGGCGGCATCGTCCAGCACCTTGCGCCCGGAGCTGCGGATGACGTCGACGCTGTGGATGGAGCCGTCGCGGTTGAGGCCGACGGTGAGGATCAGGTTGCCGTTGAGTTGGTCGGTGCGCGCCGCGTCGGGAAAGTTGAGGGTGCCCACGCGCTCGACGCGCTTGGCCCAGGCGCGCATGTAGGCGGCGTAGGCGTATTCGCGCGTGTTGGCGGAGATGAATTTCTTGTGCGGGCGCTTGGCGTAGGCCTTGGACGCGGCGTCGATTTCGGCGGCCAGGCGGGCCATTTCCATGCGCCGGTCGAGGGCGGCCTGCGACTCGGGCAGCGGCTTGGCCTCGTGCTTGCGCCGGTCGCTCTCGGTGGTGACGGTGAAATCGCTGGCGGCCGTGGTGGTGATGCGGTGCGGGCCGCTGGCTTCGCTGGGAGCCGGCGCGCGCGGCGCCAGCGGCCGCGGTGCAAGCCCGTCGGTGGCCGTGGGCAGCAGGCCGGACACCGGCTGCGAGGGCAGGTGGGCCTTGTCGCTGTTGCCGCCGCCGGCGTTGTCGGCCTGGGCCAGGAAGTCGGCATGCTCCGGGGCCTGCCGGTTGGCCGTGTTGACCAGGGTGACGTCCAGCGTGGGCAGCCGGGGCTCGGGCTTGGCGATGGCGAAGGTGATGCCGAGGATCAGCACGCCGTGCAGGATCAGCGAAAACAGGAAGGTGGCGCCGAGCAGGTCGGTGCTGCCGGGGGTGGAGGCTGTGGCGTTCACGGACTGTGGGCTCCGCAAGCCGCGCGGGACCCGGGACCCGGGACCCGGGACCCG
>CAZBZD010000277.1:0-2426 GCA_964496295.1 uncultured Rhodanobacteraceae bacterium
CGGTGACCGAGGCGGAGCGGTGGATTTTGACGCGGCTGAAGGCGACGCTGGGCGAGGTGGAGCAGCATTTCGCCAGCTACCGCTTCGACCATCTGGCGCAGGCACTGTACGAGTTCGTGTGGAACGACTACTGCGACTGGTTCCTGGAGTTGGCGAAACCCGCGCTCAATGGTGACGATGCCGAAGCCGCGGCATCCACCCGGCACACCTTGCTGACGGTGCTGGAAACCGTGCTGCGCGCATTGCATCCGGTCATTCCTTTCATCACCGAGGAAATCTGGCAGCAGGTCACGCCCAAGCTGGGCATCGACGGCGACACCCTGATGACGCAGCGCTGGCCTGATGCCAGCACCATCGCGGAGGACCCGGCCGCCGCCGCCGACGTCGAATGGCTCAAGGCCGTGCTCACCGGCGTGCGCCGCATCCGCGCCGAGATGAACATCGCGCCGGGCAAGCCGATCGCCCTGCTGTTCGCCGACGGCGACGCCGAAGACCGCCGCCGCGCCGGGCAGTTCGCCGACTCGCTGGCCTTCCTCGGCCGCCTGGAATCGCAACGCTGGCTGGATGCCGGCGACGAGGAGCCGGCCGCCGCCGTGTCCGTGGTCGGCAAGCTGCGCGTGCTGATCCCGCTGGCCGGCCTGATCGACCTGGACGCGGAAAAAGCGCGCCTGGAGCGCGAGGTTGCCCGCGTGCAAAAGGAAATCGGGAAATGCGAGGGCAAGCTCGGCAACTCGCGCTTCGTCGACAACGCCCCCGCCGCCGTGGTCGAGCAGGAACAGCAGCGCCTGACCGACTGGAGCATCCAGCTCGACGCCCTGCGCGAGCAGCTGGAAAAGCTGGGCTGACGATCGCTCCACACCACGCCGGCTCCACCTTCGGCTTGAGCCGGCCTACCCCACCCATCCCGCACGCCTCACGCGTAGGCCGGATCAAGGAGCGCAGCGACGGATCCGGCGGCACGATCAACCAAGAATGCGGTTGAGCGTTTTTGCCAGTCGAATGCAGGAAACCCGCTACCCCAGAATGCGGTTGAGCGTTTTTGCCAGCCGCGCACCGGCCTCGCGCAGACGCTTGTCGGCCGTGGGCAGCCATTTCTCGGCGTAAGGCTGGCCGATCTTGTGACCCTGCGGGTAGATGCGGCGCGTGATGCGGCACGATTCCTCGGCCCACTGCACCGGCGGTTTCACGCCCGGCTCGGCGGCCGGCAGCGTCACCGGCCCCTTCGCCGCCAGGAACTCCGCGTACTGCCGCGAACTCATGTGCCGGGTATCCAGCATGCCCGAGTCCCATACCCGGTGCAGGTTGGAGCCCTCGCCCTCGAACTGCACCTGGTAGAGGTTGCCGCCGGCGTCGTGCCGGTAGCCGGCGTGCAGCGGCTGGTGGATGTCGCCGATGAAATGCACCACGAAGACCAGCGCCCGCATGCGCTCGACCGGCGGCAGGCTGCGGTCGGCCAGGATCGATTCGTACTTCTCGATGGCCGCCACCACGCAGTCGCCGTCCCGGCACTGTTTCGGCGGGTCGTAAACGCAGTCGGCATCGCTGAAATTGATGTAATGCTTGCGCCGCGTGTCCTTCCACAATTGCTGGAACTGCGGCATGTGGCGGATGTCGTCCGGCCACGTCGCCGCCTCGGCCAGGCTCTCGAAGCCGCCCTGCGCCAGCAGCTTTTTCACCGCCGCCTGCGCCCGGGCATCAAGCTGGCGCCAGGCCAGTTCGGCCACCACGCGGTGTCCTTCGGGCCCCCACGCCAGGGCCGCGGGCGCGACCAGCAGCAGGGAAAGAAAAGCGACCAGGGCAAAACGGCGCGACTTGGCCATGCGCGGCACTCCGATGACGTCAACAGGGAAAGTATCCCACCACGAAGCGCATTTCGTGTCGACATGCACCGTCGTCACGCCGCCCGGCAACGCCGCGCGCGGTTTCACGCTAAAATCGGCTTTCACCCGGCTGCCCGCGGGCAGCCATCGTTCCGCACCGATCCAGAGGAAGCTGCCCCATGGCCATCAAGGTCGCCATCAACGGTTACGGTCGCATCGGCCGCAACGTGCTGCGCGCACTGTACGAGTCCAACCGCACCGACGAAATCCAGGTCGTCGCCGTCAACGACCTGGGCGACGCCGAAACCAACGCCCACCTCACCCGGTACGACACCGCCCACGGCAAGTTCCCGGGCGAAGTCGGCGTCGAGGGCGGCGACCTCGTGGTCAACGGCGACCGCATCAAGGTCTGCGCCGAGCGCGATCCCGCGAAGCTGCCCTGGGGCGAGCTGGGCGTGGACGTGGTGCTGGAATGCACCGGGCTGTTCCGCTCCAAGGCCAAGGCCTCGGCGCACCTCGCCGCCGGCGCCAGGAAGGTCATCATCTCCGCGCCCGGCGACAAGGACGTGGACGGCACCTTCGTGATGGGCGTCAACGACGACCAGC
>CAZBZD010000278.1:0-2395 GCA_964496295.1 uncultured Rhodanobacteraceae bacterium
CCGGTTTTGCAGTACTTCGGCCAGTTCTTCCAGTGCGGGCGGGCAATCGATGCGCATGTGCAGGCTGGCCGTTGCCGTTGCGTCGGCATCACCGGCATCGGCGAAGGCCTCGGGATCATCGACCATTTCACCGAGGCGTTCGAGAACCTCGCCGATCTGCTCGATCAGCTCGCGCACCGCATCCATCAGCAGAATCCGCGGATACACGTCGAGGTCGGCGACGTCCATGTCGCGCACCGCGCGAAAGACATCGAGCATGTCTTCCAGCACCTGTTCGAGCCGACTGCCTACCCGATACGCCGCGTTCGTGTCGCCCTCGGGGCTGCCCGCCAGCGTGGCCAGCGGGCCGTTGAAAATGCGGGTTGCGTCGCGTACTTGCCGCTCCAGTGTGAGGGCAACGCGTTGCGCCACTTTCGGAAACGGACCCGCAAGCGGGCACATGGCCGGTGCGGCGGCATCCAGGGACTGTTCGATCAGTACGTGAAGACGCGTGCATTCGCTGCCCAGGATGCGCAGATGCTCGGGCACATGGATGTCGGTCATGGTGCAAGCCCCTGTGGCGTCGGTGCAGACAGGATGCCCGGGAGAAGTCGCAGTGGTTGAGACCGGCGCGCGTCATGCTCGTCTCGACCTTCATCGACAGGGCCGGGCAGGGGATGCACACCATCGCACATCAACATCGATCCACCGGGATGACGCCAAGGGCTTTGCCCCGGCCCCGCCTTGCAGCGGGGTTGCGCGCACGGGTGTGGGTACCGGCGCGATGCTTTTTCTCGCGCGCCAATGCGCAACAGTTTTGCTGGTTGTGGCTGTTGCGCGACGATGGCCGCGTGCAGGCATTGCGTCTGGACGCGAACTGGCTGGAGCGCGACGACCAGTTGCCCGTGCTGGCCGGGCACTTCGCCGACGAGGCCGAGCACACCTTGCGCGACACGCCGCTCGGTGGCATCGCGCGGCGGCTGTCGGGCGCGCCGGTGGTGCCGGTGCCGCGCTGGGCGGTGTCCTGGGGACATCCCTTGCAACAGGCCATCCGCGATTTTGCCGTGCATCTGGATGACGAGGTGCTGGCCACCCTGGGGCGCCTGGAGGAGCCGGGGCCGTTTCTCGGCAGCGCGGACAACTACAACCGCCTGGCCACCCTGCCGGCACGCCAGCGCCGCCATCGACTGCAGGCGCTGGAGCAGTTTCCGCCGCTGCTGGTGCCGTTGCTGCTGGATGTGCATGGCCGTCCCGACCTGTTCGACACCGACGAAGACGAGCCCGTGCACCGGGCACCTCCGGCCGATCGGGCTTGCGCGCCGGTGCTCGACGCCATCGACCGTGGCCGCGACCTGACCGGTGCGCTGGCCGCGCATTACCGCGTGGATCGTGCCCTGGTGCGCTCGCCGCCCATGCGGGTGCCGTGGGTTCGCGCCCTGGCAAGCATCGATGCCTTGCGCCTGCTTGGCGCCATCCCGGCCCACGCGCGTCCCCGTCAGCATGCGCACCTGGAGCAGCGCCTGGACACGCTTCAGGCCCTGCCGCTGCGCTTGCGCGGAGACCACGACACGGCCCGTCTGGCCCGTGCCTTCGCCACCGGCTGGCGGCGTACCTGGCGGGCGCTGGAGCGGGATTTCGGCGCGCTCGAAAACCCCATGCGCGACACTCGCGATTTTCTGCATGCCGCGCTGGAGCAATACCCGCGGCCCGACACCTTGGTCTGGCTGGACATGGAAACGCTGGCGCTGGCGTGGATCGCCCGTTGCGGCCTGCATTCGCTGCTGGAAGCTTCGCGGCGCTGGCATGACCAGCCGTTGCGTGAATCCATGGTCGCCGACGGCCTGCCCGATGCCGTTTCACCCGTCGTCGGCGAGATGGAAAACACGCGTGGTCACGCCACCGAGCTGGTCACGCGCCAGGCCCTGCACGACGAAGGCGAAACCATGCACCACTGCATCGGCGGCTACTGGAGCCAGTGCGTGCGTGATCCCGCGCGCGTCGTGCACTTGCAACGGTCCGACGGCGAGACCGCCACCGCGCTGTACACATGCAACGGTTCAGCGGATGACCCACGCTTCGTGCGCCAGGATCTGCGTGGTCCCTGCAACGAGGATGTATCCCCGGCCATGCAGCGGTTGGCGCGGGACGTCGACCGCCGGTTTGACGCCGAAGCCACGCGGGCGGCCCGTGTTCAGGCCGTCGACGAGGCGCATCGGGCACGAGCCGCGACCCGCGCCGGCGGCGCGCGGTTCACGCGCCCGCTGGAGGCCTGTGCACGCGCACGCCTGCCCCGTGTGCTGGCCTACGCGGCGGCGCAGACCGACTGGCAGGCGCGCAACGCGACGTTGTACGCCGGCCCGGTCGCCGGGTTCCACTACGCCGAGGGCCCGCACTGCCTGCCGCGGTTGGCCGCCGG
>CAZBZD010000279.1:0-2385 GCA_964496295.1 uncultured Rhodanobacteraceae bacterium
TGACCGCTTCCTGCTCGGTCTTGTACGGCCACATGCGCAGGCCGCCCAGGGCCGGGCCCAGCACGGTGTTGTGGATGGCGACGATGGCCTTGAGGCCGGCATCCCTGTTCTGGCAGAACACCACTTCCTCGTGGTCGGTGACAGCAATGGTTTCGAAGATCATCGGAATGGGACTCCGTGGTTTGGCACGCCGCCCGTGGCGGCGATGGTGTCGGGGCCGCACGACGGGCATGCGGCCCCGGTTCTTGACGCGTCAAATGCATCGCCCCAGCGTGGCTGGGGCGGTGGTGTGCGGCGCGTAGTTTAGTACCTGGGGCGGTTGTCTGCCATGCGACCCCGGAGCCGGCCGCGGAAGCGGGCAGGGCGGACGCTTCCGTCCTGCCCGTGGATTGGAAGTGGTGCTTGCCCTGGCGGGGGGAGTGCCCGCCCTGCGTCAGTGCCGGTGCCAGCCGCGGTGGCCGCGGTTCCAGCGGTGGTGGCGATGATGGCGGTGGTGGTGCCACCCCCGGTGATGGCGGACGCGACGCCAGTGGCCGGCATTGAAGCGCCAGCCCCCGCGCACGCGATGCCAGCGCGGACGCACGTAGCGGTAGCCGACGCGCCGGGGGTACCAGCGACCGCCGACCCAGATGTAGGTGGCGCCGCTCCAGCGCCAGTACCCGGGTGCCCAGACGAAACCCGCGCGCGGGGCGGGAATGCGTTCCCAGCGCGGCGGCGGCGGGGCGACGCCGATGCGGATGCTGACGTGGGTGCCGGCATGCGCGGCCGGGATGCCGCCGGCGCAGCCGAACGCCAGCCCGAGACCCGCCAGTACAGCCAGTTTGCCGATGATCTTCATGGTGCTTTCCGTGTGGACCAGACAGGAAAACGCCACGGACCCCGGGGTTGTTGACGCGGACCGCGGCCGCATTCAGCCGCGGTTGATGCACGTGAAACGGGCTACAGGTGGCAGTTCGGCGTATGCCCCGAGGCGCGGGCCTTCTTGTACACCGGCATCAGCTTGCGGGCGCCGCTCTGCATGTGGCTGATGCGCTGCCCCGGCGAGGGGTGGGTGGACAGGAAGGAGGAACGGTCGCCCGATTTCTTGTCCATCTTCTGCCACAGCGTGACCGCGGCCTCAGGATTGAAGCCGGCCCGGGCCATGTAGCGCTGGCCCAGGGTGTCGGCCTCGCTTTCCTGCGTGCGCGAGAAAGGCAGCAGGATGCCCACCTGCGCGCCCATGCCCAGCAATGCCTGGGTGGTGGCCGGGTTGATGCCCTTGGTTGCCCCGTAGGCACTGGCCGCCACCACGCCCAGTTGGGCCGCCATGTTGTCGGAAACGCGTTCCGCGCCATGGTGGGCGACCACGTGCGAAAGCTCGTGCCCCAGCACCACGGCCAGCTGGTCCTGGTTGGTGGCCACCTTGAACATGCCCTGGTTGACGCCGATGCGGGCGCCGGGCAGGGCGAAGGCGTTGGCCGTGTCGTCCTTGATGATCTGCACTTCCCACTTCTGCTTGTTCCACGGCGGGGGCAGCACGTCGACCAGGGCATTCGCGACGCAGGTGGCGTAGGCGCGCTCCTGCGGCGCATGGGCGAATTTGCCGGCCTTGCGCATTTCGTTGAACGAGGCGATGCCCATCTGCCGGATCTGCGACGGCGACACCAGCATCAACTGGCTGCGTCCCGTGGGCGAGGTGGCGCAGGCCGCCAGGAAGGACATCAAGGCGCAGGCAACAAGTATGCGGATTTTCACGATCGGGCCCCTTTTGCGCGTTCGGTGTGACGAAAGCTTAACCCATGCAATTGCAACCCTGGCTTGACGGGATGGCAAAGGCCGTCCTGCGACACATGTTCATGTAAATCAACAAGTTGTGCATGATACCTGATGTCCGCGCAAGGACCGGACCACGGATCGCGGCGGGCCGCAACCGGCATCCGCGATACAATGGCCGTCTTGCAGAACACGTTTACGGAGACGCGATGAGCACGCCCGCCAAGCACATTCCCGCGAGCAACGCCCAGCCCGACGCCAGCCCCTTGCGCTTTGTCACCGCCGCCAGCCTGTTCGACGGCCACGACGCGGCGATCAACATCATGCGCCGCATCATCCAGGACCAGGGCGCGGAGGTGATCCATCTGGGCCACAACCGCTCGGTGGAGGACGTGGTGCGCGCGGCGCTGCAGGAAGACGCCGATGCCATCGCCATCAGCTCCTACCAGGGCGGCCATGTCGAGTACTTCAAGTACATGATCGACATGCTCAAGGAGCACGACGCCGCGCACATCCGCGTGTTCGGCGGCGGCGGCGGCACCATCACGCCGGAGGAAATCAAGGAATTGCAGGACTATGGCGTCGAGCGCATCTACCACCCCAACGACGGCATGAAGCTGGGGCTGGTGGAGA
>CAZBZD010000280.1:0-2363 GCA_964496295.1 uncultured Rhodanobacteraceae bacterium
CCGCTTCCTCGTTCGGCGTGTCCTTGTTCTTGCCGATGTTGATGCCGAGCACGCCGTCGTAGTCGGCGCGCTCGACGTTGCGCACCAGCGCATCCACGCCGGCGTTGTTGAAGCCCATGCGGTTGATGATGGCTTCGTGCGCGGGCAGACGGAACAGGCGCGGGCGCGGGTTGCCGGCCTGCGGGCGCGGCGTGACCGTGCCGATTTCGATGAAGCCGAAACCCAGCGCGGCCAGCGCGTCGATGTACGCGCCGTTCTTGTCCAGCCCGGCGGCGAGACCCACCGGATTGGGAAAATCGAGGCCGAAGGCGCGTACCGGCAGGTCGGCGGGCGGGCGGGCGATGCGATGCGCGAAGCCGCTGCGCTGGGCCACGCCCATGCCGTACAGCGTCAGGTGGTGCGCGGTTTCGGCGTCCAGCTTGAACAGCAGGGGGCGCAGGGTGTCGTACATGGAATGTGCCGCCGGGGAGGTCAGACCAGCCAGTTCAGGGCCAGCATGCCGCCGGCGATGCCCGCGGCCGCGAACAGGCCGAGGCCACACAGCGCCAGCAGGACGTACACGAGAATGCGGACGGCGCGATTGCCGGCGCCACGGGATTCGGCGGCTGTGTCCATGCTCATCAGGGTTGCGGAAACCCCGTCATGATCGCATGAATGGCGGCATGCGGGTAGGCCGGCCGGCGCCCGCCGTCACGGTGATTTCGTGGCGCCCTAACTGTTCAGGGCCTGGCCGCCGTCGACGCACAAGGCCTGGCCGGTGACCCAGCCGGCCCGCGGCGAAGCCAGGAACAGCGCGACGCCGGCGACGTCTTCGACGGTGCCGTAGCGACCGAAGGGGATCCTGGCCAGGGTGGCGGCGTAGTGTTCGGGATTTTCGCGTTTGGCGACATCCCAGATGCCGCCCTCGAACTCGATGGAGCCGGGCGCGATGGCATTGACGCGGATGCCGTGCCTGGCCAGGCGCAGTGCCTGCGAGGTGGTGAACTGGATCAGCGCGGCCTTGATGGCCGCATAAGACGGTCCGGCGGGGCGCGGTCCCAGCGCGGAGATGGAGCTGGTGTGCAGGATCGAGGCATGCTCCGACTGCTTCAGCCAGCGCTCGGCCGCGCGGGACGCGCGAACGGCCGCCATCAGGTCGACCTGGAAGTTGGCGGTCCAGTCGTCATCGTCGTCACGGAAGCCGTAGCCGCTGGCATTGTTGACGAGCACGTCGATGCCGCCCAGGGTGTCGGCGGCCGCTGGAATCCATGCCGCGACGGCATCGGCGTCGGCCAGATCGCAAGTCTGCGTGTGGATTTTCAGGCCGCTTTCGGCCAGCTCGTTGCGCAGGCCGGTCAGGCTCGCCTCGTTGCGTGCGCACACCGAGACGGATGCGCCGGCACGGGCGAAGGCCGTGGCCATTGCTCGCCCGATGCCCTTGCTGCCGCCGGCGATGACGACGCGGTAATCGGAAAAATCGAAGGAAACGATCGGGTTCATGCGCGAGATCCCAGGGAAAGAGGATGAACGAAGAAAAAGGGCAACCGACACGGCCGGCTGCCCTTTGCATCATCCCTGATCGGACATGGAGCTCCCGAAGGCGGGGTCTCGTCCCTCGTCCCTGACCCCTCGCCCCTTGTCTCAGATGTCGAACTTGATGCCCTGCGCCAGCGGCAGGTCGTCCGACCAGTTGATGGTGTTGGTCTGGCGGCGCATGTAGGCGCGCCATGCGTCGGAGCCGGACTCGCGGCCGCCGCCGGTGTCCTTCTCGCCGCCGAACGCGCCGCCGATCTCGGCGCCGGAGGTGCCGATGTTGACGTTGGCGATGCCGCAGTCCGAACCGATGTGCGACAGGAAGCGCTCGGTCACCTTCATGTTCTGCGAGAAGATGGCGCTGGACAGGCCCTGGTCGACGCCGTTCTGCATGGCGATGGCCTCGTCCAGGTCCTTGTACGGCAGGATGTACAGGATCGGGGCGAAGGTCTCGGTCTGCACCATTTCATGGTCGTTGGACAGGCCCTTGACGATGGTCGGGCGCACGAAATAGCCCGGACGGTCGACGACTTCGCCACCGGTCACGATTTCGCCGCCGGCGGCCTTGATCTTCTCGATCGCGTCGGCATAAGCCTTGACGGCCGATTCGCTGTTGAGCGGGCCATACAGGGTGTTCGGATCCAGCGGATCCCCCATCTTGTCGTTTTCGATCTGCTGATAGGCCTTGACCAGCTTGTCGGTGACTTCGTCGGCGATCGACTCGTGCACGATCAGGCGACGCGTGGACGTGCAGCGCTGGCCGGCCGTGCCGACGGAACCGAAGGCGATGCCCGGGATGGCCAGCTTCTGGTCGGCCGACTCGTCCATGATGATGGCGTTGTTGCCGCCCA
>CAZBZD010000281.1:0-2357 GCA_964496295.1 uncultured Rhodanobacteraceae bacterium
GGTGTTCGAGCACCTGGCGGATCTTGTCCAGGTAGTCGTTGCGCACGGTGTCGAGGATGTAGGCATTGGGCGCGTACAGGTGCACGCCGTGGTCGTCCTCGCGCGCCTGCAGCGGCATCAGCCATGCGTGCATGGCATCGGCCGGACACTCACTTTCCAGGTGTTGCAGGCAGCGCCGCCAAAGATCGCTCATGAAGCTCCGACTCCCGACCACCGGTCAGGCCGTCACGGCGATGCACGCGACAGGACCGGCAACAAACTCGAATGGACAGTCTAGCGAGTCTAGCAGGATGCATGCGTGCCGGAATGCCGCGAGGCGTCGCGCCGCGTTTCCTTGACTTGACGCGGCGTCGCACGCATACTTCCGCATCTTTTTCCCCCTATTTCATCTCACAGGAGAGGGCCATGAAGCGGACCTTCCAGCCCAGCAACCTCAAGCGCGCCCGCACCCACGGCTTTCGTGCCCGCATGGCCACGGCCGACGGCCGCAAGATCCTCAAGGCGCGTCGCGCCAAGGGTCGCAAGCGCCTGATTCCCTGATCGACTCCGTGTCCGGCCTGGACCTGCCGCGCGTCGCGCGGCTCCGGCTTGCCGCCGATTTCGCCGCGTTGCGGCGTGCCAGGGGCCGGGTCGGGGGTACCTGTTTCCTGTTGCGCTACGGCCCCGGCACGCAGGCCACGGCGCGTCTGGGCATGGCCGTGTCGCGGCGGGTTTCGACGCGCGCGGTCGAACGCAACCGCATCAAGCGGCTGATCCGCGAAAGTTTTCGCCACCATCGCGCGCGCTTGCCGGCGGTCGACGTCCTGGTGATCGCGCATCGCGGCGCCGCCGGACAGCCGGCACGGGTGCTGCGCGACGAGCTGGAACAGTTGTGGCCGCGCCTGCGCCCGTTGAAGGGCGGGCCCGAGCCCGGCAGAATAGTCCATTGATCTTTTCGTGCCGCGCCACCCGCGGCATGTCTCCGGTCTGCCGCATCGCGCCCTGCCCGAACTCCCCGCCGCCGTCTGCAAGGCCCGAGACGGCACCACCGGATTTGCCGTTGTCATGAATCAAACGCGTACGTTCCTGCTTCTCGCGCTGGCCGCGGTCGCCTACCTGCTGTTCAACGCGTGGATGACCGACTACCACCGCCCGCCGCCCGCGCCGGCGCAGGCCGCAAGCGTGGCGACGGCGGCTTCCGCCGGCATTCCGGCGGCGCCCGGATCGGTCGGCGCCGGGGCCGGAATCCCCGCGAACACGGCTGTCGTGCCGACCCGCCCGGCCAGCGGCGGCAAGGCCGCGGCGCCGGCGCACGGCCGGAGGGTCGAGGTCCGCACCGACGTGCTGGCGCTGACCATCGACACCCGGGGCGGCACGGTGGTCGAGGCCCACCTGCTGGCCTATCCGGAAAAGCTGGGCTCGAAGCAGAGCGTGCAACTGCTCAGCGACTCGCCGTCGCATTTCTACGAGGCGCAGAGCGGCCTGATCGGCGTCGACGGCCATGCCGCGCCCAACCACCAGACCCTGTTCCGTGCCGAAAAGACGAGCTACGCGCTGGCGCCCGGGCAGAAACGGCTGACGGTGAAACTCGAGTGGACCGGCCCCGGCGGCGTCAGCGTCACCAAGACCTACACCCTCGAGCGCGGCAGCTACGTCATCGCCATGGCACAGACCATCCGCAACCAGGGCGGGCAGACCTGGCACGGACAGGCCTACCAGCAGCTCGAGCGCGTGGTGCCGCCCAAGCCCACGGACGAGAACTTCCTGGAACGCTACGCCAACCCGGCCAACTACGGTTTCGTCGGCGCGGCCTGGTACAGCCCGGAAGCGAACTACAACCAGATCAAGTTCGAGGACTTCAAGGACCACCCCCTGGGCGAAGGCGAGCGCGTCGGGCGCAAGGTCGAAAGCGGCTGGATCGCCATGCAGCAGACCTATTTCGCCAGCGCCTGGCTGCCGCCGACCGGGCAGCAGGGCATCCTGTCGACCGCCGTGCTGGGCGGCGGCGACGATGCGCATTACCTGATCCGCGACATCGGCCCGCTGCTGAGCGTGGCGCCCGGCCAGTCGACCACCACCCGGGCGCGCCTGTTCCTGGGGCCGAAGCTGCCCGACCTGCTGGAAAAGGTCGAGCCGAGCTTCCACCTGGCCCTCAACTACGGCGTGATGACCATCATCGCCCGGCCCCTGCACGGGATCCTCTCGGCGCTGCATTCGGTCACCGGCAACTGGGGCTGGGCCATCGTGCTGCTGGTGGTCCTGATCAACATCGTCATCTACAAGTTGAACGCCATCCAGTACCGCTCCTCGGCCCACATGCGACGGCTCAAGCCGCGCATGGATGCGCTGAAGGAACGCTACGGCGACGACAAGCAGAA
>CAZBZD010000282.1:0-2340 GCA_964496295.1 uncultured Rhodanobacteraceae bacterium
CGGGACTCGGGACTCGGGAGAACGATAAACCGACGCGCAGGGCGGGCACTGCCCGCCATTCACAAGTTCCACGTTGCGCCCGGTGGCGGGCAATGCCCGCCCTACTTGAGATCGAACGCGTCGGCGTCCATCCAGACACGCAGGGCGGGCACTGCCCGCCATTCACGAGCTCCACGTTGCGCCCGGTGGCGGGCGATGCCCGCCCTACTTGAGATCGAACGCGTCGGCATCCATCCAGGCCGGGAAATGCCGGCGGTGTTCGAGCAGTTGCCGCGCATCCAGCGCGACCGTCACCACCTGTTCCTGCGCGCCCATGTCGACCAGGGCTTCGCCCAGCGGATCGAGCGCCGCGCTGTCGCCGGCGTACGCATGGTCGTTGCCGTCCACGCCGACGCGGTTGACGCCCGCGCAAAAGGCCAGGTTCTCGATGGCACGGGCCCGCAGCAGCGTGCGCCAGGCCATGCGCCGCGGCGTCGGCCAGTTGGCCACGAACAGCAGCAGGTCGTACGCCATGCCACCCTCGGCAGCATCGTCGCGCCGGTTGCGGATCCACACCGGAAAGCGCAGGTCGTAGCAGACCAGCGGCATGATGCGCCATCCACGCCAACTCACGACCAGTTGCTCGTTGCCCGCGGCGTAGCGCTCGTGCTCGTTGGCGTAACGGAACAGATGGCGCTTGTCGTAATGCCGCACGTCGCCCTCGGGCGTCACGAACAGCATGCGGTTGTACACACCCTCGCCCTGCGCCCCGTCGGCACGCAACTGCACGCTGCCGGTGATCGCCGCGTCCAGCCGGCGCGAGGTTTCCAGCAACCAGTCCAGCGTCGGCCCGTGCATGTCCTCGGCGTGCTCGATGGCGGCGTTGGAAAAACCGCTGGTGAAGGTTTCCGGCAGTACCACCAGATCGGTCTGCCCGGCCAGTGGCTCGATCAAGCCGCCGTAATAGTCGCGATTGCCCGCCGGATCGTGCCAGCGGGTTGCGCCTTGCACCAGGGACACCCTCAGGTTCTGCATGGACGCGCTCACAACCGGCACAGCCGCTCGGCCGCCGCCTGCATGGTGGCGTCGCTCTTGGCGAAGCACAGGCGCAGCAGGCGCGAGGCCGTCGGCGTTTCGTAGAACGGCGACAGCGGGATCGCGGCCACGCCGCCTTCGCGCACCAGCCACTCGCTGAAGTTGATGTCGTCGACGTCGCGGATGGCCGAATAATCCACCAGCTGGAAATAGCCGCCGGGCACGTCCAGCAGGCGCAGGCGCGAGTCTTTCAGCAGATCGCGGAAATAGTCGCGCTTGGACTGGTAGAACGCCGGCAGTTCCATGTAATGCGCGGCGTGCTTTTCCAGCACTTCGGCCAGCGCCACCTGGGCCGGCCGGAAAGTGCAGAAGGTGAGGTACTGATGCACCTTGCGGAATTCGGCCGAGAGCGCCTTGGGCGCGATGCAGAAACCCACCTTCCAGCCGGTGCAATGCCAGGTCTTGCCGAACGAGGCGACCACGAAGCTGCGCTCGGCCAGCTCGTCATGGCGCAGCACGCTCTGGTGCTCGGCGCCGTCGTGGACGATGTGCTGGTAGACCTCGTCGGACAGCACCACGATGTCGGTATCGCGCACGATATCGGCCAGCGCGTCCAGATCCTGCGGCGAAAACACGGCGCCGCTGGGATTGTGCGGCGTGTTGACCAAAATCATGCGCGTGCGTGGCGTCACCACATCACGCACGCGCTGCCAGTCGACATGGAAATCGGGCAGCGCCAGCGGCACGTGCACGGCCTGCGCGCCCTGCAGGTCGATGGCCGGCTCGTAGCAGTCGTAGGCCGGATCGAACACGATCACCTCGTCGCCGGCGCGCACCACGGCGGCGATGGCGGCAAAAATGGCCTCGGTGGCACCGGAAGTGACGGTGACCTCGGTGTCGGCACCGACCCGGCGCCCGTACAAGCGCTCGGTCTTGAGCGCGATCTGCTCGCGCAGCGGCCCCATGCCGATGCCCGGCGCATACTGGTTCTGGCCGTTGGCCATGGCCTGCGTGACCGCGTCGCGCAGGGCTTCGGGCGGCTCGAAGTCGGGAAAGCCCTGGCCCAGGTTGACCGCCTTGTGCTCGACCGCCAACTGGCTCATCACGCTGAAAATGGTGGTCCCGACCCTGGGCAGTTTGGTTTCCACGTGCATGCTCGCGACTCCCGATGGACGGCCAAAAATGCATGCTAGCACGCGCCATCGCGGGCAAATGGACCCGGCCTGAAGCGACGCACGCGACGACAGCGCCGGCGCTTCATGCCACAATACGCGGCCACGGCCCCGTAGTTCAGCTGGATAGAACGGCCGCCTCCTAAGCGGCAGG
>CAZBZD010000283.1:0-2298 GCA_964496295.1 uncultured Rhodanobacteraceae bacterium
CGTGCTCGGTCTGCAGGTCCACGCCCCAGGCGACCGGGTATTCGAATTTCCTGCCCGATTTTTCCAGGATGGCGACGGCGTCGGTGTAGTCGATGCGCTCGAACGGCGCCTTGATGAAGGCTTCCAGGCGCTCGATCGCGGTCGGTTCCACGCGCTGGGCGAAAAACGCCATGTCGTCGGCGCGTTCGTCCAGCACGGCCCGGAAGACGGCCTTGAGGAAGCGCTCGGCGCAGTCGGCATTGTCGGCAAGGTCGGCAAAGGCGATTTCCGGCTCGCACATCCAGAACTCGGCCAGGTGGCGCGCGGTGTTGGAGTTTTCCGCGCGGAACGTCGGGCCGAAGGTGTACACCTTGCTCATGGCCAGGCAGTAGGCCTCGACGTTGAGCTGGCCGGACACGGTCAGGAACGCCTCGCGGCCGAAGAAATCCTTGCGGAAATCCACCTTGCCGTCGTCGCCGCGCGGCAGGTTGGCCAGGTCCAGCGTGGATACCCGGAACATGTCGCCGGCACCCTCGGCGTCGGAGGTGGTGACGACGGGCGTGTTGACCCAGAAAAAGCCCTCGTCGGTGAGATGCCGGTGGATGGCCGTCATCAACGTGTGGCGCACGCGCGTGACCGCGCCGAACAGGTTGGTGCGCGGGCGCAGGTGCGCCACCTCGCGCAGGAACTCCATCGAGTGGCGCTTGGGCTGGATGGGGTAGGTTTCCGGGTCCTCGACCGCGCCGACCAGTTCCATCCGCGTGGCCTGGATCTCGTAGCCCTGGCCCTTGCCCTGCGAGGGCACCAGCGTGCCGGTGGCGACGACGGCCGCGCCGGCGGTCATGTGCCTCACGTCCGATTCGTAATTGGGCAGCTCGGCGCTGGCCACCACCTGGATGGGGGCGAAGCACGAGCCGTCGCTCACGTTCACGAACGACAGGCCGGCCTTGGAATCGCGCCGGGTGCGCACCCAGCCCCGGACCGTGACCTCGCCGCCGGCGCCTTCGCCGGCCACGGCCTGCCGCACGCTGCGTAGAGTCGGGCTGACCATCGTCATGGGTTGAAACTCCGAAAACGGCGCCGATATCGGCGATGGAAGGGAAATGCGCGGAGCCCGGCCCCGATCCGGGTGGCGCCCGGAGGGCGGCGCGGGCCGTTGCGCGGAAACAAGCCGCCTATGGTAACGGATTGCCCCGTTTGCTTGCGCGTCATCCCGCCGATTCGCCGGCGTACTACCATAAGGCCATGAGCATCCAGATCACCCCCGCCGCCCACCAGCGCATGCGCGAGTTCCTCGAACGTTCGCCCGGCGCCGCCGGCGTGCGTTTCGGCGTCAAGCGCACCGGCTGCTCGGGCTTCGCCTACGTGGTCGAGCTGGCCGACGCGGCGGCCGAGGCCGACACCGAGGTGACGGTCGACGGCATTCCGCTGATCGTCGATGCCAGGAGCCTGCCCATGGTCGACGGTACCGTCATCGACTTCCGGCGCCAGGGCCTCAACGCCGCCTTCGTGTTCCACAACCCCAACGCCACCGGGGAGTGCGGCTGCGGCGAGAGCTTCTCGGTGTAGAACACGTCTGCGCCCGGGGCAGGGCGGGCAGTGCCCGCCCTGCGCGTTCTCTGGCCACTTTCAACAACTTGCGCGGTTCCGGCGTATCCCGTTACAATTCCGCTTCTGTCCGTGGCATCCATGTCCGGACGGAGCCTTGCCTCACCGCCGCGCCGCGGGAGGCTGCCATCCCCGGCATGTCGCGCGGGGAGCATCCACGAGGAAACCACATGCGTCATTACGAAATCGTGTTCCTGGTCCACCCGGACCAGAGCGAGCAGGTGCCGGCCATGATCGAGCGCTACAAGGCGACGATCGAAGGCGGCGACGGCAAGATCCACCGCCTGGAAGACTGGGGCCGCCGCCAGCTGGCCTACCCCATCAACAACATGGCCAAGGCCCACTACGTGCTCTTCAACATCGAGTGCGGCCCGGAAGTGCTCGAGGAACTGGAGTCGGGCTTCCGCTTCAACGACGCGGTGCTGCGCCACCTGGTCATCAAGCGTCCCGGCGCCGACACCGAGCCTTCGCCGATCCTCAAGAGCAAGGAAAAGGACGACGCCAAGGCCTCCTCGCGTCGCCCCGAGCGTTCCGACGACTCGTCCAGCGACTCGTCCGGCGACGATGACGACGACAACGACAACGACTGAACCAGGAGCACCCCCATGTCCAAGTTTTTCCGCCGCCGCAAGTATTGCCGCTTCACGGCCGAGGGTGTGAAGGAGATCGACTACAAGGATCTCAACACCCTGCGCCAGTACATCACCGAAA
>CAZBZD010000284.1:0-2296 GCA_964496295.1 uncultured Rhodanobacteraceae bacterium
TGCATCAGCCCGTGGAACCTGCCGCTGTACCTGTTCACCTGGAAGATCGCGCCGGCGCTGGCCACCGGCAACGCGGTCGTGGCCAAGCCCTCGGAGGTGACGCCGGTGACCGCCTTCATGCTCTCGGAACTGGCCATCGAGGCGGGCCTGCCACCGGGCGTGCTCGACATCGTGCACGGCACCGGGCCCGAAGTGGGCCAGGCCATCGTCGAGCACGCGGCGGTCAAGGCGGTGTCGTTCACCGGCTCCACGCGCACCGGCAAGGCCATCGCCGAGGCGGCCGCGCCGCGCTTCAAGAAGGTGTCGCTGGAAATGGGCGGCAAGAACCCGGCCATCGTGTTCGCCGATGCCGAGCTCGACGACGCGGCCATGGACACCATCGTGCGCTCGGGCTTTTCCAACCAGGGCGAGATCTGCCTGTGCGGCTCGCGCCTGCTGGTCGAGCGTTCCATCCACGACGACTTCAGGACACGTTACCTCGAGCGCGTGCGCGCCCTGCGCGTGGGCGATCCGGACGACCCCGCCACGGACGTGGGCGCGCTGGTGTCCAGGGCGCACTTCGACAAGGTCACCGGCTGCATCGAGCGTGCCCGCGACGAAGGCGGCACGGTGCTCGTCGGCGGCCATGCGGTGCGGCTCGACGGCCGCTGCGCCGGCGGCTGGTTCGTCGAACCCACCGTCATCGAGGGCCTGGCGCCGGACGCCGCCACCAACCGCGAGGAAATCTTCGGCCCGGTGGTGACGCTGATTCCCTTCGACGACGAGGACGAGGCCGTGGCCATCGCCAACGCCACCGACTACGGCCTGGCCGCCTCGCTGTGGACCGGCAATGCCGGGCGCGCGCACCGCGTGGCGGCCCGGCTCGATTTCGGCATCGTCTGGGTCAACTGCTGGATGCTGCGCGACCTGCGCACGCCCTTCGGCGGCGTCAAGCATTCGGGCATGGGCCGCGAAGGCGGCACCGACGCGCTGCGCTTTTTCACCGAGCCCAGGAACGTGTGCGTGGCCTGGAAGAACACGTAGGGCGGGCGCCGCCCGCCGTCCACGCCGCATGCATGGCGCCGGCCGACGCCGGGCCCGCCTGCCCGCCCGCGGACACCGGCGCCCGCGCCTTCGGTTCGGGCCGGCATGAGCGTATCGTGGCCGGGCCTGCGTGCCGTACACTTCCACCTCACCCACGGGAACCCCGATGAACTCACTCAAAGATCTGCTGGCCAACAACCTGCGCTGGGCCGACAACGTCACCGCCAGGGACCCGGAATTTTTCGGGAAGCTCTCGCAGCAGCAGGCGCCGAAGTACCTGTGGATCGGCTGCTCCGACTCGCGCGTGCCGGCGACCCAGATCGTGGACCTGCCGCCGGGCGAGATCTTCGTGCACCGCAACGTCGCCAACGTGGTGATCCACACCGACCTGAACGCCCTGAGCACCATCCAGTTCGCGGTGGACGTGCTGAAGGTGAAGCACGTCCTGGTGGTCGGCCACTACGGCTGCGGCGGCGTGGGCGCGGTGCTCAAGCAGTCGCGCCTGGGGCTGATCGACAACTGGCTCAAGCACATCGACGACATCGCCATGAAGCATGCCGACAAGCTCGACCCGTCCGCCGCCTTCGACGTGCGCCACGACCACCTGTGCGAGCTCAACGCCATCGAGCAGGCGGTGAACGTGTGCCACAGCACCGTCGTGCGCGAGGCCTGGGACCGTGGCCAGCCGCTCGCCGTGCATGCGTGGATCTACGGCCTCAAGGACGGCTGCATCACCGATCTCGGCCTGGACGTGCGCGGCCACGACCAATTGCCGCAGGCCTACCGCGACGTGATGAACAAACTCGTGGCACGCTGGAACACCGACGCATGAGCAACCGCGACGACCGCATCCGCACCGACAGCGCGCCCGCCCCGGTGGGCGCCTACCCGCACGCGCGCCGGGTCGGCAACCTGCTGTTCCTGTCCGGCGTGGGATCGCGCGTGCCCGGCAGCGACGAGGTGCCCGGCAACGTGTACGACGCCGACGGCAAGCTGGTCGCGCACGACATCGAGGCGCAGTGCCGGCAGGTGTTCGCCAACGTGCGCGCGGTGCTGGAAGCCAGCGGCGCGCGCTTCGAGGACCTGGTCGACGTGACCGTGTTCCTGACCGACATGGAACGCGACTTCGCCGCCTACAACCGCCTCTACGCGGAATACTTCAAGGGCATCGACGCCTGCCGCACCACGCTGGCGATCACCGCGCTGCCGACGCCGATCGCCATCGAGTTGAAGTGCATCGCCGCCCTGAAGGCGTAGGCCGGCGTAGGCCGGC
>CAZBZD010000285.1:0-2291 GCA_964496295.1 uncultured Rhodanobacteraceae bacterium
TAGGTGATGTCGGCGGCGTAGGCGGCGTGCTTGTCCGAGTGCTCCATGCCCGGCCACACCACCGAGGTGGTCAGGCCGAGGAAGCCGTAGACCTTGCCCATCTGCGCGGCGTCGCGGCGGGCCAGGTAGTCGTTGACGGTGACCACGTGCACGCCCTTGCCTTCCAGCGCGTTCAGGTACACCGGCAGCGTGGCGACCAGGGTCTTGCCCTCGCCGGTGCGCATTTCGGCGATCTTGCCGTCGTGCAGCACCATGCCGCCGATCAACTGCACGTCGTAGTGGCGCATGCCGAGCACGCGCCTGGAGGCCTCGCGCACGACGGCGAAGGCTTCGGGCAGCAGCTTGTCCAGCTTGGCGCCCTCGGCGAGGCGCTGCCTGAATTCGTCGGTCCTGGCCCGGAGTTCGGCGTCGCTGAGCTTCTCCATGTCCGCTTCCAGCGCATTGATGCGCGCCACGGTCTTTTTCATCTGACGCAGCACGCGCTCGTTGCGGCTGCCGAAAACGCTGGTCAGGACTGACATTGACGATCCGGTTGTATCGAAAGGGAAGAAAGCCCGCTTCCGCGCGGGTCAAACCGCCATGGTACTACACGCATGAAGGCTGTCTTGGGAATGGCGACGCCCGGCGCCGGATTCAAGGCATGCGCGGCCGGATTTTGCCGCACGGGCGCCCGCTCGCGGCGACGGCCGGCGGTACTGCCGCGGGACACCGGGGCCTCAGCGGTGCGAGCGCACGAAGGCCAGCGGGTTGACCACGCGGCCCTTGTACCAGACCTCGAAATGCACGTGCGGCCCGGTGGAACGCCCGGTGGAACCGGAATCGGCGATGACCTGGCCCACGTGCACGTGTTCGCCCGGGTGCACCAGCAGCTTGCTGTTGTGGGCGTAGCGGGTCATGTAGCCGTCGCCATGGTCGATTTCGACCACGTTGCCGTAGCCGTGGCGCACCCCGGCGTAGGTGACGATGCCCTCGGCCACGGCATGCACGGCGGTGCCGCGGGGCACGGCGATGTCGAGGCCGGGATGGAACGAGCGATGGCCGCTGATCGGGTCGACGCGGCCACCGAAATACGAGGAGATGTAGCCGCCGGACACCGGCATGCCGGCCGGGCGCAGCTTGGAGACCACCTTGCGGTCGAGCAGCAGGTCCTGCAGGGCCCGCAGTTGCGCCTGCTGGGTATCGAAGCGCGTGGCCAGGCTGGTGATGCCGGCGTCCAGGCTTGCCGGCAGGGCGTAGGTGCCGTCGGCGCCGGTCTCGGGACCACCCACGGAGGGCGGCTGGTCGAAATCGAATTCCGCGGGGTCGAGCTTGCCGACCTGGGTCAGGCGCATGCCCAGCGCATCCAGGCGCACCGACTGCGCCTCGAGCTGGCCCAGCTTCACCGCCAGTCCGTTGATGTCGCGCTGGGCCTGGCTGCGCACCTTGGCCAGTTGCGCGTGCTGGGCGTCGATCTGCTGGCGCAATGCATGGATCTGCTGCACCTGGCGGGCGCGCGGGCTGGCGATGCCCAAGGCGAGGGCGGCACCGATGCCGCCACAGGCCAGCACCACGGCCATGGCGACGCCGAGCAGGCCGGCGCGCAGGCGGCCGCTGGCCAGGTCAAGCGTGCGAGGCGCCTTGCGGTTGCTTGATACGAGTATGATTTGCATGCGCTGTACTTGTTCTTGAATTCGGCTTCATATGCAGGCTCCTTCCCCCCCGTCGTCTTCCCGCACCCGCCACGGCCCCCGGGACGTGCGCGAATGCGAACCGTTCGTCGCGCTTGCCAGGATGGCGCGCAAACGCGACGCACTGGACCGGCGACTGCGCCAGACCCTGCCCAGCCCCCTGCGCGAGCAGGTCCGGCTGGCCGATCTCAGGCACGGATGCCTGGTGTTCCTGGCACCCTCTCCGGCCTGGGCTTCGCGGTTGCGCATGGCACAGGCGCACATACTTGCCGCCGCGCGCGCCATGGGCACGAAAGCCGACTCCGTCGTCGTGAAAGTGTCCCCCCCGCGGGCCGCTCCCGTGCAGGAGCCGCCGCGACAAGCGCCACTTTCGCGCGCCACCGCCAGACACCTGCGGACAGCGGCACGCTCCCTCTCTGACCCCGAACTGCGGGATCTGTTCCTCGAACTGGCGTCCGTCGCCGAATCTTCGGATTCCCCTCGCGAAACGGATTGATGCGGCCGTTTCGCCCCTGATGCCGCGTCGATGCAGCGGCACTTGGCTTCATTGTCGACCAGATTCCGGGCGACAACCGAGAAAAGCGTCGCAACTTATACCATGTTCAGGGTGGGGAGGCGAATGGG
>CAZBZD010000286.1:0-2286 GCA_964496295.1 uncultured Rhodanobacteraceae bacterium
CGCCGTGCAGGCCGCCGGACACCTTGTAGGAATTGTCGTCGAACTTGCCGCCGGCGTGCAGCACCGTCATCACCACTTCGGCCGTGGACCGCCCCTCTTCCGGATGCATGCCGACCGGAATGCCGCGGCCGTTGTCGTCGATGCTGGCCGAACCGTCCTCGTGGATGGTCACCACCACGCGATCGCAATACCCGGCGAGAGCCTCGTCGATGGCGTTGTCGACGACCTCGAAGACCATGTGGTGCAAACCGGTGCCGTCGTCGGTGTCGCCGATGTACATGCCGGGACGCTTGCGGACCGCCTCCAGGCCCTTGAGCACCTTGATGCTGCTGGAATCGTAGCCCTTGCCGCCGGTTGCTGGTGTGGTCATGTAACCCTCATGGGCGCCCCGAGGCGCACGCTGACAATGATTCCCGCAATGATAGCATTTTCAGCCGCTTGCCGGCTGTCAGGCGGCGCGGGAAACGCGGCCCTGTTCCACGTGGAACAAGCGGGTTGGCTCGCGCGGCACGGCATCCGGCACGAAGGTGCCGGTCATCAGCAACTGGGCGTCGACCTGCCGCAACCATGCGATCACTGCGTCCAGGTGGGCGGCATCGAGTTCGGAAGCCAGGTCATCGAGACAGACGACGGGCCACTCTCCCCGTTGGGAAGCGAAAGTCCCGGCCTGGGCCAGGATGCATGCCAGCGCGCACAGTTTTTCCTGCCCCCGCGAAAAGTGTTCCCTGTGCGGCGCGTGTTCGAATGCCGGGCGCCAGTCGGCACGATGCACGCCTTGCGTCGTGTGCCCGCGCTGGCGGTCCCGTTCGCGGTGGCGATGCAAGGCCTCCGCCAGCGACATGGATGCTTCCCAGCCCGGACGATATTCCAGTGAAAAGGCGCCGAGTTCCGGAAGCAAGGTACGGCACAACTCGGCAAGCTCGGTTTCCAGGGCCTGAAGGTAGCCGCGGCGCGCTGTCGCGATGGACTGCGCACACTGGTCCATTTCCTGCTCCCAGGGCGCCAGCATGCGGTCCGTCGGGGTTTCCGGTGCCCGCAACAGTGCATTGCGCTGCTTCAGGGCGCGTCGATAACGCTGCCAGGCCCCGAGGAAGGCGTGTTCCACGTGGAACACGCCCCAATCCAGGAAACGACGCCGTTCTTCCGCCGCTCCCGCGATCAAGTCGTGGCTGCCGGGTTCGAAGCAGACCACCGCACAACAGCGAACCAGCTCGCCGAGCCGGTCCACGCCCTCCCCGTCGACCCGGGCCGTCCAGCGCCCGCCCTCGCGCCCCAGGCCCAGCCGGTGGCGTTGCCCGCCATGGCAGACCTCGCCGTAGACATGCAATTGCCGCGTGCCACGCTGTACCAGGGCCTCGCGCGACCCGCCGCGAAAGGATCGCGCACGGGAAAGCAGGCATGCCGCTTCCAGCAGGCTGGTCTTGCCGGCACCGTTGGGGCCGACGAAAAAGTTGAACCCGGGCCCCGGTTGCACCTCGACGGCTTCGAGGCACCGCAGATGCTCGACGCGCAGGCGCTCGAACCTCATGCCGCGGCTCCGGCGGCCCATGCAAAAACGCCGGGATCCGCGACCAGACCCCGGCGTGGCGCGGCGGCGGACCGCCCTTCGCTACAGGCGGAGCGGCATGACGACATGGCGCGACGTCTCGTCATTGCTGCCCTCGATCAGGCAACTGGATTGCGCATCCCGCAGGTTCAGGCGGATGCCGTCGCTGCGCAAGGCCGCCAGCGCATCCATCAGGTAGCCCACGTTGAAGCCCACCGACAGCTCGTCCACGCGCGTTTCGGCTTCCAGTTCCTCCACGGCCTCTTCCTGCTCCGGATTGTGCGCCACGATGCGCAAGCTGCCGGGGCTCACTTCCAGCTTCACGCCGCGGTACTTCTCGTTGGACAGGATCGCGGCACGCTGCAAGGCCATGCGCAGCACGTCGCGCGGCAATTCCACCTTCTTGTCGGCCCCGATCGGAATCACCGCCTCGTAATCCGGGAAGCGGCCGTCGATCAGCTTGGACGTGAACACCACGTCACCGCGCCGCACGCGCAGGTGGTTGCGACCGAACTCCAGTTCCACTTCGCCCTCGCCGGCCTCGAACAGGCCGGCCAGTTCGGTGACGCCCTTGCGCGGAATGATCACCTGGCGCCGTGTTTCGGTACCGGCGGACGCTGCCGTCTCAGCCATCGCGAGACGGTGCCCGTCGGTCGCCACGCAACGCAACAGGCCCTTTTCCAGCTCCAGCAGCATGCCGTTGAGGTAGTAGCGCACGTCCTGGTTGGCCATGGCGAAGG
>CAZBZD010000287.1:0-2282 GCA_964496295.1 uncultured Rhodanobacteraceae bacterium
CCGCCGGACTTGCGCACGATCAGCATCGCCAGTTCCAGCGACTGCTCGTAGTTGAGGCGCGGATCGACATGCGTCTTGTAGGCGCGCTGGAGGTCGGCTTCGCCCAGGTCGCGGGCGCCACCCAGGCATTCGGTGACGTCCTCGCCGGTCAGTTCCAGGTGCACGCCGCCGAGGCGCGTGCCGGCCTCGCCGTGCAGGTCGAAGGCCTGTTCCAGCTCGCTGCTGATGTTGGCGAAATGGCGCGTCTTGTAGCCGTTGGAGGTGGTTTCGGTGTTGCCGTGCATGGGGTCGCACACCCACAACACGCGCCGGCCCGACGCCTTCACGGCCTTGAGCAGGGGCGGCAGGTCGTCGGCGATGCGCGATGCGCCCATGCGGTGGACCAGGGTCAGCCGGCCCGGCTCGTCGTCCGGGTTCAGCACCTCGACCAGGCGCAGCAGGTCGTCCGGCTTGAATCCCGGCCCGACCTTGACCGCCACGGGGTTGCGGATGCCGCGGCAATACTCCACGTGCGCGCCGTCCAGCGCCGCCGTGCGCTTGCCGATCCAGGGGAAATGCGTGGCCAGGTTGAACCAGCCCCAGTGGCGCGGCACGCGGCGCGTCTGGGCCTGCTCGTAATGCAGCAGCAGGGCCTCGTGCGAGGTGAAGAAGTCCACCCGGGAGAAGCTGTCCAGCGGCTCGTCGGCCAGCGTCTCCATGAAGCGCAGCGCATTGGTGATGCCCTCGACCATGCCGCGATAATCGGCCGCCAGGGGCGAATGCTCGACCCACGACAAGTCCCAGTACTCGGGGTGGCGCAGATCGGCGAAGCCGCCGTCGATGAGGCCGCGCACGAAGTTCATGGTCATGGCCGAGCGCGCATGCGCCTGCAGCATGCGCTGCGGGTCGGGACGCCGCGCGGCAGCCTCGAATTCGGGCGCGTTGACGATGTCGCCGCGATAGCTCGGCAACGTGAGGTCGCCGCGGGTCTCGGTGTCGACCGAGCGCGGCTTGGCGTACTGGCCGGCAAAACGCCCCACCCGCACCACCGGCAGCTTGAGGCCGTGCACCAGGACCAGGCTCATCTGCAGCAGCACCTTGAGCCGGTTGGTGATGACGCGGTCGTTGCAGTAGGCGAAGCTTTCCGCGCAATCGCCGCCCTGGAGCAGGAAGTGGCGCCCTTCCTGCGCCTCGGCCAGGCGCCGCTTCAGGGCCAGCACCTCCCACGAAGTCACCAGCGGCGGCAGGGCGGCCAGTTGCACGAGCGCCTTGCGGAGTTCGTGCGGGTCGGGATACACCGGTTGCTGGGCGGCATGACGCGCGCACCAGGAATCCGGCGACCAGTGGGCCGGCTCGTTGACGGCTTCAAGCGGGCTGTCGTTGATCGACATGGGGTAGACCGAGCGTTTCATGCGCCAAGGCTAGTCAGTATGACACCACGGGTGAAATGGCGCGCCGGCATGAGCCTGTGCCTGTTCAGGCCGACCGGCGCCGCACCCGTGCGCCCTGGAGCGCCCAGGCCGCCAGCAGGACGAACCAGATCAGCGTCCACCCGGACATGGGCAGACCGAGGAACGACCAGTGCACGACCGAGCAGTCGCCGGAGCCGGCGAACACGCCCTTGAACACGCGCAACCAGCTCTCGTGCTCGAACTGGTAGGCCAGCGGTGCGCCGCAACTGACCAGCATCGAGCCCGGCGGCTGGCTCTGCAGCCACAACTGGCGCGAGGCCGTCACGATGCCCCAGGCCGCTCCGGCCAGCACCAGCAGCGCATAGATCCAGCGCGGCCAGCGTGTGGGCGCATGCAGGCCGCCGATCAGGAAGCACAGGCCCATGAAGATGAAGCCGACCCGCTGGAAGATGCACAGCTCGCACGGATGCAGCCCTTCGTGGTGCTGCAGATACAGTGCGTACGCCATCAGCGCCGCGCAGATGCAAAAACCCAGCAGGTAGACGGAACGGTAGGACCAGCGCAGCGGATTCATGGCAATCATCGGGATCGGGGATCACGGCAAGTTAGCGGTTGCCGGCAGCCGGGGCAAGCGTGTTTGCGCCGCCCGAAAGCGGCGAGGCCCCGGCCGCTTTGCGCCCGGGGCCTCGTGTCATCCGCATGCCGGATGCAGCGGGATCACTCGGCGTCGGTGGCCGCTTCCGGGCGATCCACCAGCTCGACGTACGCCATCGGCGCATTGTCGCCGACGCGGTTGCCGCACTTGAGGATGCGCAGGTAGCCGCCGGGACGCTGGCTGTAGCGCGGGCCCAGGTCGGTGAACAGCTTGCCGACGGCTTCCTTGTCGCGCAG
>CAZBZD010000288.1:0-2269 GCA_964496295.1 uncultured Rhodanobacteraceae bacterium
ACGCGCGCAAGCTGGACGACACCGTGGCCTCCAGCGGCCACCCCGACTTCCAGTATTTCGGCCTGCGCACGGTGCACGACCGCTACCTGCTGCGCCACCCGGAAAAGCGCACGGTGTTCGAGACCGTGCCGTACTTCTTCATGCGCGTGGCCTGCGCGCTCGGCGGCGGCGACATGGACGAGACCCTGGCGCTGTACCGGCGCCTGTGGTCGCTGGACTACCTGCCCAGCTCGCCGACGCTGTTCAACGCCGGCACCTGCCACGAGCAGCTTTCCTCGTGCTACCTGCTCGACTCGCCGGAAGACTCGCTGGAAGGCATCTACGCCCGGTACACCGACATCGCGCGGCTGTCCAAGTTCGCCGGCGGCATCGGCGTGTCCTGGTCGCGCATCCGTTCGCGCGGCTCGCTGATCCGCGGCACCAACGGCCAGTCCAACGGCCTGGTGCCGTGGCTGAAGACGCTGGACGCCTCGGTGGCCGCGGTCAACCAGGGCGGCAAGCGCAAGGGCGCGGCCTGCGTGTACCTCGAACCGTGGCACGCCGACGTCATGGAGTTCCTGGAACTGCGCGACAACACCGGCGACGAGGCGCGGCGCACCTACAACCTCAACATCGCCAACTGGCTGCCGGACCTGTTCATGCGCCGCGTCGAGGAAGACGGCGACTGGTCGCTGTTCGATCCCGACAAGCTGCCGCAACTGGTCGACCTGACCGGCGAGGCCTTCGAGCAGGCCTACGAAAAGGCCGAGCGCGACGGCCTGGCCGAGCGCACGCTCAAGGCGCGCGACCTCTACGCGCGCATGCTGCGCACGCTGGCGCAGACCGGCAACGGCTGGATGACCTTCAAGGACCGCGCCAACGCCACCTGCAACCAGACCGCCAGACCGGGCAACGTGGTGCATCTTTCCAACCTGTGCACCGAGATCCTGGAGGTCAGCAACGCGGACGAGACCGCCGTGTGCAACCTGGCCTCGATCAACCTCGCGCACCACCTGCGCCGGGGCGACGACAACCGGTGGGAAGTCGATTTCGACAAGCTCGCCACCACCGTGCAACTGGCCGTCCGCCAGCTCGACCGCGTCATCGACCTCAACTACTACCCCATCGAACCGGCGCGCCGCGCCAACATGAAATGGCGCCCCGTGGGCCTGGGCGTGATGGGCCTGCAGGACGTGTTCTTCCGCCTGCGCCTGGCCTTCGACAGCGACGAGGCGGTCGCGCTGTCGGCACGCATCGCCGAGGAAATCTACTACCACGCGCTGGTCGCCTCGACGGAACTGGCCGAGGCCCGCGGCGCACATCCCGGCTTTGCCGACACCCGCGCCGCGCGCGGCGAACTGCAGTTCGACTACTGGCCCGAGGCCGCGCCGACCGACCCCGCGCGCTGGGACGCCCTGCGCGAAACCGTCCAGACGAAAGGCCTGCGCAACTCGCTGATGATCGCGATCGCACCGACCGCCACCATCGCCTCCATCGCCGGCTGCTTCGAGTGCATCGAGCCGCAGGTATCCAACCTGTTCAAGCGCGAGACCCTGTCCGGCGACTTCGTGCTGATCAACCGCCACCTGGTCGAGGAATTGAAGGCGCTCGGGTTGTGGACCGAGGACATCCGTTCGGCGATCAAGCGTGCCGACGGCTCCATCCAGTCCATCGAGACCATCCCCGCCGCGCTGCGCCACATCTACCGCACCGCCTGGGAACTGCCGCAGAAGGCCCTGATCGACCATGCCGCCGCGCGCGGCGCCTGGATCGACCAGAGCCAGTCGCTGAACCTGTTCATGGAAAGCCCCAACATCGGGCGCCTGGCGTCGATGTACATGTACGCGTGGAAGAAGGGCATCAAGACCACGTATTACCTGCGTTCCAGGCCCGCGACCGGCATTGCCAAGACCACGGTCAGCAACGCCAGCGCGGCGGTGGCCTGCTCGCTGGAAAATCCTGAAACCTGCGAGTCTTGCCAATAATCCTTCACTGCGCCATCCCGGCGGATGCCGGGATGACGACGAGGCGCTACGCAACACGAGGAGACTTCCATGGCTTTATCGTCCCATCTGCTCGACCCCGGTTTCGAACTGACCCTGCGCCCCATGCGCTACCCGCACCTGTACGAGATGTACAAGAACGCGATCAAGAACACCTGGACCGTGGACGAAGTGGATTTTTCCACCGACATCCCGGACATGCAGCGCAGGATGAGCGAGGCCGACCGGCACTTGATCCAGCGGCTGGTGGCGTTTTTCGCCACCGGCGATTCGATCGTCGCCAACAA
>CAZBZD010000289.1:0-2256 GCA_964496295.1 uncultured Rhodanobacteraceae bacterium
TCGACAAGGATGGCAAGAAGCTGTCCAAGCGCACCAACGCGGTCGGCGTCATGGATTACCGCGAGCAGGGCTTCCTGCCACATGCGGTGCTCAACTATCTGGTGCGGCTGGGCTGGTCGCACGGCGACCAGGAAGTGTTTTCCATCGACGAGATGGTGCGCCTGTTCGACATCGGCGACGTGCACAAGGCCGCCTCGCGCTTCGACACCGAGAAGCTGGCGTGGCTCAACCAGCAATACCTGAAGAACGACGATCCGGCATCGCTGGTGCCGGAATTCACCTGGCATCTGGAGCGCGCCGGCATCGACGTCGCCGCCGGCCCGGATCCGGCCGCGGTCATCGTGGCCCTGCGCGAGCGCGTGCACACCCTCAGGGAAATGGCCGAGCGCGCGCGCATCTGGTACGCGCCGATCGGCGAGTGGGATCCCAAGGCGGTGAAGAAGCACCTGGGTTCGGCCACCGCCCCGGCCGTGCTGGAAGCCGCCCGCGAAACCTTGCAGAACCTGCCGACGTGGGCACCCGAACCGATCCACGACATGGTGCGCGAGGTGGCGGAAAAACTCGAACTGGGCATGGGCAAGGTCGCCCAGCCGCTGCGCGTGGCCATGACCGGCACGCAGGTATCGCCGTCGATCGAGGACACGATTTACCTGTGCGGCCGCGACACCGCGCTGGCGCGCATCGATGAAGCCCTGAAACGTACTGCATAAGGCGGGCACTGCCCGTCGTCGTGGGATCGTTCGGCGGGCAATGCCCGCCCTACAACTGGCCCGTCAGGTATTGCACGCCGAGACTGCTGAAGGCCACGGCGGCCCATACGCCCAGGCCCAGGGCGATGGGCCGGAAGCCGGTCGATGCCATGCGCCTGAGATCGGAGGACAGGCCGATGGCCGTCAACGCGACGATGATCAGGAATTCGGCCATGAGGTGGATGTCGGCATGCCAGGCTGCCGGAATCCAGCCCATGGTGCGCACCGCCGAAGCCACCACGAACCACAGGATGAACCACGGAAATATGCGACGCAGATTGAAATCGCCGCCGCCGCTGCGCTTGTGCCGCCAGGCTTCGACCATGGCCAGGGCCAGACATACCGGGATGATCAACGTGGCGCGGGTCAGCTTGACGATGGTCGCGTAGTCGCCGGCCGCGCTGGAATAACTGTAGCCGGCGGCGACCACCGACGAGGTGTCGTTGATGGCGGTGCCGGCCCACAGTCCGAAGCCCGGGTCGCTCATGTGCATCAGGTGGCCCAGGGCAGGGAATACCAGCACCGCGATCAGGTTGAACAGGAAGATGGTGGAGATGGCGAAGGCCGTCTCGTGCTCGTCGGCCTTGATGATGGGCGTGGCGGCGGCGATTGCCGAACCGCCGCAGATCGCCGTGCCCACGCCGATCAGCAGTTTCAGCTTGGAGGGAATGCCGAGCACGCGGCCGAGCAGCCAGGCGGCGACGAAAGCCGCCGTCACCGTCACCAGCGTCACCGACAGGGACGACAGGCCGGTCTTCGCCACCTGCGTCAGGCTGAGGCCCAGGCCCAGCGCCACGATCGACCATTGCAGGATCTGCTTGCCGGCGAAGCGGATGCCAGGCTGGCAGGCGGCGGGTGGCGCCATCACGTTGCGCACCACGACGCCCAGCACGATGCCGAATACCGGCCCGCCGACCAACGGCAGCCAGCGGCCCAGCTGCCATGCGACCAGGGCGATCACGCCCGACAGCAGGAGACCGGGCCAGAGCGACGCCAGGCGCGACGGGCGGTGGCTGGCCGGGTGGCTCAGGGTGGGGCTGAAATCGTGTGCCATGCGAGGGACCTTTGAAAACCTTGATGCCCTTGTAGGGCACCTCGAAAAACCGACAAACCGCGAAAACGAAGTCCCCGCGCATGGTGAGGTATCGAACCATCGCCCTGATGCTTCGACAGGCTCAGCACGGGGTACGCTGCGCGTATCGAAGGGCAGTCCCCGAGTTTCCCGCGCCGTTCATGCTTCGATACCTCAGCACCGACGGAGTTCGATACCTCACCACGAACGGTGGGGGGTACCGGGGAAGTTCATCCGGACCCGTTCGCCCTGAGGTATCGAAGGGCAATCTCCAAGTTTCCCGTGCCGTTCATGCTTCGATACCTCAGCACCGACGGAGTTCGATACCTCACCACCGACGGAGTTCGATACCTCACCACCGACGGAGTTCGATACCTCACCACCGACGGAGTTCGATACCTCACCACGAACGGTGGGGGGTACCGGGGAAGTTCA
>CAZBZD010000290.1:0-2250 GCA_964496295.1 uncultured Rhodanobacteraceae bacterium
CACATCCACGACAAGCACCCCGGCATTCCGGTGATCCTGGACGCCAAGCGCGGCGACATCGGCTCCACCGCCGAGCACTATGCCGAGGAAGCCTTCGACCGCTACCGTGCCGATGCCGTCACTGCCAACCCCTATCTCGGCCACGATTCCATCCAGCCTTTCCTGGACCGTGCCGACAAGGGCGTGATCCTGCTCTGCCGCACCTCCAACCCCGGTGGCGCGGATTTCCAGAACCTCGATTGCGACGGTGAGCCGTTGTACCTCAAAGTGGCAGAAACCATCGCCACGCGCTGGAACGCGTACGGCAACTGCGCGTTGGTCGCCGGTGCCACCTTCCCCGAGGAACTGGGGCGCATTCGTGGCAAGATCGGCGACATGTCGCTGCTGGTGCCCGGCATCGGCGCCCAGGGCGGCGACGTCGAGGCCGTGCTGAAGAACGGCCTGACCGACGACGGCACCGGCCTGATCATCAGTTCCTCGCGCGCCATCCTGTACGCATCATCCGGCGACGATTATGCCGATGCGGCACGCAACGCCGCACGCACCCTGCGCGACGACATCAACCTGCACCGCAAGCGGTTGCGCGCCCCGTAGGGCGGGCACGGCCCGCCGAACAGGTTCCGGGTACCCATGATGGCGGGCAGTGCCCGCCCTACGGGGCCTGATCGGGGAACAACACGTCGGTGTAGCCGAACTTGCCAAAGTCGGTGATGCGCGAGGGATACAGGCGACCGATGAGGTGGTCGCATTCATGCTGCACCACGCGCGCATGGAAGCCTTCGGCGGTGCGGTCGATCGGCTGTCCCTGGGGGTCGGACCCCTGGTAGCGGATCATCGTGAAGCGGCTGACCACGCCGCGCAGGCCGGGAACCGACAGGCAGCCTTCCCAGCCTTCCTCCATGTCCTGCGTGAGCGGCGTCACGACCGGGTTGGCAAGGATCGTGCGCGGCACGGGCGGGGCATCGGGATAACGCCCGCTCTCCTCGAAACCGAAGATCACCAATTGCAGGTCCACGCCGCCGGCATGCGCCATGGTGTCGAACATGTCGACGACGAGTGCATCCAGCTCGGCGCTGCCGAACATGTCCTGCGGCACCGGCGACGCGATGCGCAGCAGGCGCGGGTCGCCCATTTTGAGGATGTCGCGAATCATTGGTGGCCGAACACTTTCTTCAACAACCCGGTGGTGCGTGCCGCCGGGTTGGTGCGAATGGATTTTTCCTGCTGGCCGATTTCGGTGAACAGGCCGTCGATGGTCTTGTCGGTGACGTACTTGTCCAGGTCCAGCGAACCGGAGTCGGTATGGCCGCCCAATTTCGACAACATGCCGCCCAGGCCGCTGCCGCCCACTTCCGAGGTCAGCGCCTTGTACTTGCTGGTCGCGCCGACGCTGTCGGTCGCCTTGCTGACGATCGGTTCGATGCGTTTGGCCAGGGCATCGCCGGCCACGCGCCGGAAATAATCGGTAGCCGCATGGTCGCCACCCGTCAGGATGCCTTGCGCATCCTTGAGCGTCATCTTGCGGATGGCGTCGCCGAAGATGTCGGCCACCTGCGGCACGGCCTTTTCGGCGGCGCGGTTGAGGCTCAGCTGGAAGGCGTCCACCTTTGCGCCCTGCCCCATCTGGCGCGCCAGCTTGCCGACCTTTTCCAGGGCACCCGGCAGCGGAATGCGCACCAGGGAATTGTTCGAGAAACCGCCCTCGCGGCCCAGCGTGTTGATGGCATGAGTGGCGCCGTTGGCCAGTGCCTCCTTGAGCCCCGCAGCCACGTCGCTGGCCGGCAATGAAGCGTTCGACGAGGACGACTTCTGCGTCACGTTTTTCAGAAGATCCTTCCACTTCTGCGCGGAAGCCGCACCCGGGACGATGGCCAGGGCCAGCCCGAGGACGACGGCGCTACGAAACAACGTGACAGCACGCATGGCGATTTCTCCGTGTGGATGCCGGCCCAATGTAGCGCTGCCCGGGCCACCGGGCGCGGCAAGCCGGGGCTCGAAACGGTAGGTCGGGTCGTGACCCGACATCATGTCGGGTTGATGAAGCCAACCCGACCTACCTAAGCGGAATAGTGGCTCCCTGCAGAAGCGGCTTCAGCCGCGACGGCCGCTAAACCACTCGCGGGCGACCATCTTCACGCATCCCCATCCAAAATGCACCTGGATGCCGCACCACACCAGCGCCGCCACCAACGGGTTGCGCGCGGCCGGATCGAACTTGCGGAACCAGCGCCACATGCCGCGGTGCTTGTG
>CAZBZD010000291.1:0-2222 GCA_964496295.1 uncultured Rhodanobacteraceae bacterium
GGCGCATCAGGCCCGACAGCAGCACGCCGCGGAAAATCAGCTCCTCCACCAGCGGGGCCACGCACACCACCAGCAGGGCCAGCAGCACGCGCATGCCCAGCGACACCTGCTGCCCCATCACGGCGACATCCTGCTTGACCGGGTGCTCGCCGGCCAGCAACTGCGCCATCAGGCCGCCCAGCACCACGGCCGCGATGCCCGCCACCACCGCGTACAGGAACCAGATGCCGCGGCGCGGCCGGACGAAGCCGAAACCGGGCGGATCGGCCAGCTTCCACTGTCCGCGCCACAGGCGGCGCACGAACCACAGCATCAACGCCGCCACCACGGTCATGGTCGCCACCGTGAAGCCGGTCTTGATGTCGGGCGACTGGATCCATTGCATGATCGCCCCGGTCGACGCCTTGCGACCCTGCATGCCCATGGCCACCCCGTAGCCGAAGATCGCGATGGCGCCCAGCAACACGGCCACCGCCAGTTGCAGCACGAAATACAGCACCACGATGCCGAGCCCGCTCCAGATGCCGGGCATGCGCGGCGACGGCGACGGCGTGGCCGCGATCACGGGAGTGGATTCAATCGGCAAGCTGCTTCCCCTTGTCTCGTCCTGCAGCCCCCGATCATAACCGGCGGTGCGGACGGAAACCGCGCGCCCGTCCGCATGGTGCACGCGACAGCCGCGCATCGCCCCACGCCCGGCATCGGATTCGCCGGACAGGCACGCCGGATTCCCCCGCTTCGACGCGGCCACGCCGGGCGCCAGCATGGAAAGCCATGAAACCGGCACGCCGCCCCCGTGGATTCACCCTGGTCGAACAGGTGTTCGCCCTGGCCGTCGCCGCCGTCATGGTCGTCATCGCGGTTCCCTCGATGGCCGGCCTGGTCACGCGCTCGGCCACCCGTGTCACCCGGGACACCCTGTTCACCGCCGCGCACCTGGCGCGCACGCAGGCCATCATGCACAACACCCACGTGCTGCTGTGCCCCAGCGCGGACGGGCAGAGCTGCGACGACGCGGCCGGCTGGCAGCAAGGCTGGATCGTCGCCATGGACCGCGACCACGACGACCAGCCCGACGGCCCCATCCTCGCCCGCGGCAGGCCCGACCCCGCCCATGTCCGCGTGCACGGCAGCCAGGGCCGCCCGCGCGTGCGCTTCCGCGCCGACGGCTCCGCGGCGGGCACCAACATCACCCTGCTCGTCTGCCCGCGGCACGGCGACGACGGCCACGCCGGCATCGTGGTCGTGTCCAACGCCGGGCGCATCCGCGAGGCAGCCGCCGGCCCCGAACGCGCGGCCCGCTGCGAGACGGCCGATTGACCGGCCCGCAGGGTTGACATCGACCGCCACCATCACCAAAATTGCGGGCCCGCTGCCCGAATAGCTCAGCTGGTTAGAGCACCTGACTGTTAATCAGGGGGTCCGAGGTTCGAGTCCTCGTTCGGGCGCCACGCAATTCATGAAAACCCCGCCATCGTGCGGGGTTTTCATGTTTCCGGCTGCAGGAAACATCCTTCGGCGGGCAGTGCCCGCCCTACCCGCTTCTGCAACGTTCGCGCAGGGCGGGCACTGCCCGCCAAAAATTTCCCATCGCCCGCGTTGCTGCCACCCCCTGTCAGCAGCCCCGGTTTAAGATGACCGGACACGCCCCCATCTGCATGCCCATGAGCGAGCGCTTCCAACTGGCAGCCCCCTACCAGCCGTCCGGCGACCAGCCGCAGGCCATCGACAAGCTGGTCGCCGGCTTCGACAACGGCCTGGCCGCGCAGACCCTGCTCGGCGTGACCGGCTCGGGCAAGACCTACACCATCGCCAACGTCGTCGAGCGCGTGCAGAAGCCGACCCTGGTGCTGGCGCCCAACAAGACCCTGGCCGCCCAGCTCTACGGCGAATTCCGCGAGTTTTTCCCGAACAACGCGGTGGAATACTTCGTCAGCTACTACGACTACTACCAGCCCGAGGCCTACGTCGCCGCCTCCGACACCTACATCGAGAAGGACGCCTCGATCAACGACCACATCGAGCAGATGCGCCTGGCCGCCACCAAGGCGCTGCTGTCGCGGCCGGACGCGCTGATCGTGTCCACGGTGTCGGCCATCTACGGCCTCGGCGACCCCGAGGACTACCTCAGCCTGCGCCTGATCCTTGCCGTCGGCGAGCGCATCGGCCGCAAGAAGCTGATCCGCCAGCTCACCGAGCTGCAATACACGCGCAACGAGACG
>CAZBZD010000292.1:0-2217 GCA_964496295.1 uncultured Rhodanobacteraceae bacterium
CGACCGAACGCGCGACGCGTGACCTTGGGACCGGGCGCGGCCTGGCGGCGCTTGAATTCGTTGGCCAGCACCAGGCGCGCCACGCGGTGCACGGTATCGGCATCGTGGCCGGCGGCAATGATCTCGGCCTGGGCCTTCTCGTCCTCGATGAACTGCTCGAGGATGGCGTCGAGCTCGTCGTACGGCGGCAGCGAATCCTGGTCGGTCTGGTCGGCCCGCAGCTCGGCGGAGGGGGGGCGGTCGATGACTTGCCACGGGATGGCCACGGGACCCGTGGCAGATTCCGCGGTAGCTCCGTTGCGCCACCGCGCCAGCCGATACACCACCGTCTTGTACACGTCCTTGAGCGGCGCGTAGGCCCCGCACATGTCGCCGTAAAGCGTGCAATAGCCGACCGCCATCTCGCTCTTGTTGCCGGTGGCCAGCAGCAGGCGCCCGTGCTTGTTGCTGAGCGCCATCAGCAGGGCGCCGCGGATGCGCGCCTGCAGGTTTTCCTCGGTGATGTCCGGCTCCCTGCCGGCGAACGCCGCCTCGAGGGTGCACTGCATGGCGTCGAACGTCGGCTCGATCGGCAGCACATGGTAGGTCACGCCGAGGGCCTCGGCCTGGCCGCGGGCGCCGTCGAGCGACACTTCCGAGGTGTAGCGCGAAGGCATCATCACGGCGGTGACGTGCCGCGGGCCGAGCGCATCCACGGCCAGGGCCAGGGTCAGGGCCGAGTCGATGCCGCCGGAAAGCCCCAGCAGGACATCGGAAAAACCGTTCTTGCCGACGTAGTCGCGGATGCCGCGCACCAGCCCGGCGTACAGCACCGCTTCGGCGCCGTCGCCGCGCAGCGGTGGCCAGTCGTCGGCGTGCAGGGTACGCGCGGCGGCATCGAATTCGCACAACAGCAGCGCATCGACGAAGGCCGGCGCGCGCGCCGCGACGGTGCCGTCCGGGTTGACCAGCATGGAACTGCCGTCGAACAGCAGGTCGTCCTGGCCCCCGACCAGGTTGACGTAGGCGATGGCGCACCCGCTGTTGCGCGCGTGGCGGGCCAGCAGGGCCTCGCGCTGCGGCTGCTTGTCGCCGTCCCAGGGCGAGGCGTTGACGACCAGGATCAGTTCGGCGCCGGCAGCGGCGGCCTGCGCCACCGGCGCGTCGTTCCAGATGTCCTCGCACACCAGCAGGCCGATGCGCACGCCGTCGAGGTCGAACACGCAGGCACGGTCACCCGGCGTGAAGTAGCGCTTCTCGTCGAACACCGCGTAATTGGGCAGCACCTGCTTGTGCGCCCGCTGCGCCACCTTGCCGCCGCGCAGCACGGCGGCGGCGTTGTACAGCGCGCCGTCGCCGTCCCGGTGCGGGAAGCCCGGCACGGCGGCGCAGCCGTCGGTGTCGCCGGCCAGGGTTTCCAGCTCGTGCCCGCAGGCGGCGAGGAAACTGGGGCGCAGCAGCAGGTCCTCGGGCGGATAGCCGCTCAGGGCCAGCTCGGGAAAGGCCACCAGCGCGGCGCCGCGGGCGGCGCCTTCGGCCAGCAGGCGGCGCATCCGCGCGGCATTGCCGGCCACGGCGCCGACGGGGAAATCATGCTGGGCCAGTGCGAAACGCAGTCGTGCCATGGTCGGGTTGCCTTGCGCCTGTCGGTTTTGCGGGGTGGTTGCCGCGATGCGATGCGGAGGAATGCTTGACACGGACCCGCGCGGACGGAGCCAGGGCCGATTGATCGCTCATGAAATTCCATCGTGAATCACCGTTCGCCCCGAGCGCCGAGGGGCCGCTCGAAAAACTCTTCGACGCCGCTTGCCGAAGGCAAGCCGCGCTCGGGGCGAACGGAAATTCCGGCTTTGGCCTGTCCGCGTAGATCCTGTCCAAGACAATACGGGGGTCGCGACGCGTCGCGACCCCCGTATTGTAGCGAGCCGGAGTCATCCCGGGCGGCAGGCGCCGCCCGGGATGCAGTGGCGATTCAGCGCATTTTTTCCGCCAGCGCCTTGCCGAGGTCGGCGGGCGACTTGACAGTGGTGACGCCGGCCTTTTCCAGCGCGGCGAACTTGGCCTCGGCCGTGCCCTTGCCGCCGGAAATGATGGCGCCGGCATGGCCCATGCGCTTGCCCGGAGGCGCGGAGGCGCCGGCGATGAAGCTGACCACCGGCTTGGTGACGTATTCGCCGATGAACTCGGCGGCGTCTTCCTCGGCGCTGCCGCCGATCTCGCCGACCATGATGATGCCTT
>CAZBZD010000293.1:0-2194 GCA_964496295.1 uncultured Rhodanobacteraceae bacterium
CTGGCGCATCAATGGCGTGTGCTTGGCTGCTTCGGGCGAGGTGGCGGTCAAGACGGGTTTCTCCTTCAAGCGCGCAGTTTAACTGTTCATCGGTGTAATCGAGAGGCGCGTCGCACAGTTTCTTGTTGCGACTGCCGGATTGCTATAGCGTGGCGGAATCATGTCGAGCGAGGAAGAAAGAATCCATGTCCCGTTCACGGACTCGTCGCTGGCAGCGTGCCCAGGAATGCCTGCAACGACGGCAGTTGCCTGCCGCGGCCATGCAGTTGCAATCGCTGCGATCCCTGGATCCCGATGGTGTTCGCACGCACCTGCTGGCGGCGCAGATCGACTGGTACAACGGAAGTGTCCGGGAGGCCGCGGAGCGGGCAGTGGCCGCATCCGGACTCGCGTTCGACGATCCCGCTGTTCTGGTCGATCTGATCACGATATTGCGGCAGGTTGGCGAGACAGCTCGTGCGCATGAGGTTTTCGGGCACTTCGAATGGCCGGAAACTGTCTCGAACGACATGTTGTACCGTCGCGCCATCCTGTACCAGAGCTTCGGCGAATACGAGCAGGCGCTTGCCGCGTTCGACAAGTTGTCGAACGATGCGCCGGACACGGGGTTGTGGCATTTTTTTCGTGGGCAGCAACTGGAGTTTCTGGGGCGCTTCGGGGAAGCCGGGACGGCGTATGAAGCCTGCCTCGGGAAGTCCCCGGGCATGGGGTACGCCGCCTACAAACTGGTGCGTCTGCGGCCACGGGATGATGATGGAGAGATGCTCGGGAAGATCGATGCGGGGTTGCCGCATGTGCAGCCCCGTACTTCCGGTCGGGCCGATTTCGAGTTTGCGAGGTACCACGTTCTCGAGCGCATGGGACGGATCGACGATGCGTGGCAGGCGCTGGAGACGGCGAACGCGGGGATGCACGCACTCGGTTTGGCAAATGCCGTGGCGGAGGAGGCAGGATTGCGTCGCTTCCGCGAACGACTGGCGACCCAGCCCGTTCCCGTTCCCGGCGAAATGCCGGTCGGCCCGTGCCCGATCTTCATCATCGGCATGCCGCGCACGGGAACGACGCTGCTGGAACGCATGCTTGCCAACCATTCGCGGGTGGCGGGTGCCGGCGAGCTGACCGACTTTGGCGGGCAACTCGTGTACGTGTCGGGTCATCACGATCCTTTCGGCGAGCATGCCATTTCGAGCCTGGCAACACTCGATTATGGCGAGCTTGGACGTCGCTATCTGGCACAGACCTCGTGGCGTGCTTCCGGCAAGGCGTATTTTGTGGACAAGCAGCCCACCAACTGGATGTTGGCCGGGTTGATTCATGCCGCGCTTCCGCAGGCGAAGATCCTGCATATCGTGCGTGATCCCATGGATGCCTGCTTCAGCATCTGGCGCGCCAGGTTTGCCGATGCACATGCATGGACTTACAGCGTCGAAACGCTGGCAGGACATTTCGACTCCTACCAGCGGTTGATGAAACACTGGAAGCAGGTGTTGCCGGATGTCATTCTCGACGTTGATTTCACGCAACTGGTCAGTCACCCGGCGACCACATTGCGCAGAGTGATGGAGTTCTGCGGCCTCGACTGGGAACCGGGTTGCGAAGACCCGTCGCGCAATGCCGCAGCGGTTTCCACCTTGAGTTCCGTACAGGCCCGCGAGCCCGTCCATACGCGCGGGCTGGGACGCTGGCGCCACTATGCGGAGCAACTCCAGCCCTTGCATCAAAGGTTGTCGGGCTTGCAAGCATCCGCCGGCGTGAGCCGGTAAAGCAAGTTCGGACTGGCCGGTTCCGGCTGGGTTGCAGGGGCCGGCTGCATGCGCGTGTCCGCCCCCTCCGTCGCGTGCCGCGTGCTGGACCGTGACCGGCCACGAGCGATGGGTGAAGCCGTCGCCGGATCACGTGGCCTGTGCCGCCTCGACCGGGCGATCGCGGGCAGCGGCGGCGGCAATGGCGTCGCCGTAGCTCTCGAGCGCCGTTTCGCCATGCTCGCCGGTGCGCGCGTTGGCGGCGAGGACGATGTTGACGTCGTTGATTCCGATGAAGGTGAAAATCTGTCGCAGGTAGCCGCTTGCCAGGTCGTACTTCTCGACTGGCGAACCGGGCGAGAAATCGCCGCCGCTGGCCAGGATGACGTCGGCGGACTTGCCGGTCAGCAGCCCCTGGTAGCCGGTCGACGATACCGTCACGTCCATGCGCA
>CAZBZD010000294.1:0-2194 GCA_964496295.1 uncultured Rhodanobacteraceae bacterium
GCCAGGCGGCGGCTTCGCCGAAGGCGCAGATGGTGTGGCCCTCGATCTGGCCGGCGACGGCCTTGAGGCGGTGCAGGTCGTCGAGCGTGCCCTGCCCGGCCACGATGCGGCGCAGCACGCGCTGCATCCAGCCGGTACCTTCGCGGCACGGAGTGCACTGTCCGCACGACTCGGCGAAGTAGAACTGCGACACGCGGCGGCAGGCCTTGACCATGCAGGTGGTCTCGTCCATCACGATAACCGCGCCCGAGCCCAGGCCGGAGCCGGCCTTCTGCAGGCTGTCGTAGTCCATGGTGCATTCCATGATCGTGTCGGCCTTGAGCACCTTCATCGACGAGCCGCCGGGGATCACCGCCTTGAGCTTGTGGCCGTTGCGCACGCCGCCGGCCATTTCCAGCAACTCGCTGAAAGGTGTGCCCAGCGGAATCTCGTAATTGCCCGGCTTGTTGACGTGGCCGGACACCGAGAAGATCTTCGGGCCGCCGTTGTTGGGCTTGCCGATATCCAGGAACTTCTCGGCGCCCATGCGCAGAATGGCCGGCACCGAGGCGTAGGTCTCGGTATTGTTGATGGTGCTGGGCTTGCCGTACAGGCCGAAGTTGGCCGGGAACGGCGGCTTGAAGCGCGGCTGGCCCTTCTTGCCTTCCAGCGATTCCATCAAGGCGGTTTCCTCGCCGCAGATGTAGGCACCGGCGCCGAGCGCGTTGTGGATGTCCACGTCGATGCCGCTGCCCTGGATGTCCTTGCCCAGCAGGCCGGCCGCGTAGGCCTCGTGCAGCGCCTCTTCCAGATGCTCGAACGGCTCGTGGTGGAACTCGCCGCGCAGGTAGTTGTAGGCCACGCTGGAACCGGTGGCGTAGCAGGCGATGGCCATGCCCTCGATGACGGCATGCGGATTGAAGCGCAGGATGTCGCGGTCCTTGCAGGTGCCCGGCTCGGATTCGTCCGAGTTGCACAGGATGTACTTCTGCATGTCGCCCTTGGGCATGAACGACCATTTCAGGCCGGTCGGGAACCCCGCGCCGCCGCGACCGCGCAGGCCGCTCTGCTTGACCGTGTCGACGATCGAGGCCGGATCCGGCTTTTCGGCCAGGATCTTCTTCCACGCCTCGTAGCCGCCGGTCTTGAGGTAGCTGTCCAGCGACCACGGCTTGTCGAAATGCAGCGTGGTGTAGACGACCTGATGCGGTTTTGGTTCGGGACCGTATGCCATGAGTTTGTCCGCTTGTCCGTAGGAGCCTGCCTGCAGGCGGTCGCGCGCAGGCGCGCTCCCACAAAGGAGTTCGTGTCATTCCAGACCGTCGAGGATCTCGTCGATCTTTTCCGGCGTCAGTTTTTCGTGGTAGTGCCCGTCGACCATCATCATCGGCGCGCCGCAGCAGGCGGCCAGGCACTCCTCCTCCTTCTTGAGGAAGATGCGGCCGTCGGGCGAGCTTTCACCCAGCTTGATGCCGAGCTTCTTCTCGCAATGGCCGACCAGGTCCTCGGCGCCGTTGAGCCAGCAGGAAATGTTGGTGCACAGCGCCACTTCGTGGCGCCCCACCGGCTCCAGCTGCAGCATCGAATAGAAGGTGGCGACCTCGTAGGCCCACACCGGCGGCAGGTCCAGGTACCTGGCCACCGCGGCGATCAGCTCGTCGGTCAGGTAGCCGCCATTCTGGATCTGCGCCGCGTGCAGGCCCTGGATGACCGCCGAACGCTTGCGATCGGGCGGAAACTTGGCCACCCAGTGGTCGATGTGCCGGCGCGTGTCGTCGGTGAGCGCGACCAGCGGGTCGACGTTCTTCACCTTGTCGAAATTGCCTGTGGCTCTCATGCTCGAGGCTCCATTGGTGCTCGGGACCCGGGACCCGGGACCCGGGACCCGCAGAGCGGCGTAAATTGACGTTCCCGGCAATAATCGAAACCGTATCGAACAACGAAGCCGACATGCTCGACGCCACGATGACCGGACACATGAGCGGGTCCCGGGTCCCGGGTCCCGGGTCCCGATCGCATTACTCCATGACCAACTCCCAACACCATCACCGGTCCACCTCCCCGAACACCAGGTCGTAGGTGCCGATCATGGCCACCACGTCCTGCAGCATGTGGCCGGAGGCGATGGCGTCCATCGACGACAGATGGGCAAAGCCGGGGGCGTGCACCTTGACCCGGAACGGCTTGTTGGCGCCGTCGGAAATCATGTACACGC
>CAZBZD010000295.1:0-2185 GCA_964496295.1 uncultured Rhodanobacteraceae bacterium
TCGATCTGGCGCACCGTGGTCAGCAGCGTGGCCGAGCCCTGGCCGACCAGCGCGCCCTCGGTCACCTGCTGCTTGCCGGCGCGGCCGCTGATCGGCGCGCGCACCGTGGCGTAACCCAGGTCGATGCGGGCATTGTCGACCCGGGCTTTGGCGGCCTTCACGGCTGCCAGGGCCGTGCGCTCGGCGGCTTCGGCATTGTCCAGGTCGGACTGCGACACGTAGCCCTTGGTCGCCAGCTTGTTGAACCGCTCGGCAGTGACGTGGCTGTTCTTGTAGGTGGCGCGGGCCTGCGCCAGGGCCGCCTCGGCGGCATTCAGCGTGGCCTTGAGCGGGGCCGGGTCGATCTTGAACAGCACCTGGCCCTTGTCCACGTGCGTGCCTTCGTCGTAGGTGCGCTCGAGCAGCACGCCACTGACGCGCGCGCGCACGTCGGCGCTGCGGTAGGCCGACAGGCGGCCGGTGGCTTCGCGGACCAGGGGCACCGGGCCGGGCTGCACCACCTTGACGCCCACCGGGGGCGGTGGCATCTGCGGAGCCTGCTGCTTGCCGCCGCACCCCGCCAGCAGGACGAGGGCGGAGGCCAGTGCCAGCACGCCGGCGGAGCGCGACAGGGAGGATCGGGAGATGGAGGTCATGATGACGACTTCCTTGACGGGTGATCGGGGGAGTGGAATCGGTAGGCGCGAAGGAACACGTTTACGGCATGCGAGGCCCATGTGTCCTGTGCCTTTCGTCCTCGATGACGCAGGCCCAGCAGGCTGCGCTGCGGATTCATGCCGTTGAGCATGGACAGGAACAGTTCCGCGGCCTGGTGCGGGTCGTCGCAGCGCAGTTCGCCATGGCGCATGGATTGTCCGATGCGCCGGGACAACCGCTCCAGCACGGCGCCCGACCCGGACTGGAACAGTTGCCGGGCGGCACGCGGAAAGCGCGGCGCCTCGGCCACCAGCATGCGCCCGAGCGCCGTGTTGGAAGGATCGCTGGTATGGCGGCAGTAGACCGTGGCCAGCGAACGCAGGCTTTTTTCGATATCGTCCTGGTGCGCATCGAGCGAGGCATGCAGGGGCGTCACCATGGTTTCCACGGCGGCGCGGAACAGCGCGTCCTTGCTGCTGAAATGCGCGTACACCGTCTGCTTGGACACGCCGGCACGGCGCGCCACCGCGTCCATGCTGACGCGGTAGCCGTTCTCGAGGAACAGCCGGCAGGCGGCATCCAGGATGCGCTGACGGGACGGGGGACGGGCAGGGGAGGTCACCGGGAGGAGTGCGAACGTGAACTGTACTGTCCAGTTTAGAATTTGCACCGGGGATCGTCAATGCCCCCCTGAATGAATCGCGCCCGCATATGCTGGTTTTGCATGATGCCCGGAGCTATCCTTGAAGGCCTTTGCGAACCCACTCCCTCATCAATTCAGAAGATCTGTCATGGCTCTTGAACGCGCGTTTGACGAAGGCCGCTTCGCGGCCGGCGTCGGTGAAGCACTGGAAAACCTGAACAAGCAAGGCAAGTCGTCCCTGAAGCGCCTCCCGGAGGCGCAAAATTTTGTCTCCAGTTTCTTCGCGCGAACGGCGCCGGGCGACGTCCGCCTGCACGATGCCGCGGAATGGGCGGCGCTGCTGTCGGACCTGTTCGACTTCATCCGCCAGCGCGACGCCGGCACGGCCAAGGTGCGCGTGTTCAATCCCGAGCTCGACGAAAACGGCTGGCAGGCCATGACCACGGTGGTCCAGATCGTGACCGACGACAGCCCGTTCCTGGTCGATTCGGTGAGCATGGCCTTCACGGCGCGGTATCTCGACACGCACGTGGTCATCCACCCGGTGCTGACGGTCGGGCGCGACGACAAGGGCGTGCTGACCGGCCTGGACGGCGAGGGCGGCGTGGCCGAGTCGATCATGCACTTCGAGATCGAGCGCATCACCGCCGCCGAGGACCGGCAGGCGTTGCAGGAACACCTGCTCGACCTGATGGCCGACGTGCGCGCGGCGGTGCGCGACTGGCACCCGATGCACGACAAGTTGCTGGAAATCGCCGGGGACCTGTCCTCGCGCAACCTGCCGGTGGATGCCGCCGGCATCGAGGAGGCGCAGGACTTCCTGCGCTGGGTGGCGGACGACCATTTCACCTTCCTCGGCTACCGCGAGTACGAAGTCGCGGCCATGGACGGCGACGAGGTGCTGCG
>CAZBZD010000296.1:0-2178 GCA_964496295.1 uncultured Rhodanobacteraceae bacterium
GTCGCGCAGGCCGCTCATGGCCATGTTGAGCGTGCGCGGGATCGGCGTGGCGGTCAGCGTGAGCAGGTCCACCTCGGCGCGCAGCTTCTTCAGCTTTTCCTTCTGGCGCACGCCGAAGCGCTGTTCCTCGTCGACGATGACGAGGCCGAGGTCCTTGAACTTCACTTCGTCGCCGAGCAGCTTGTGCGTGCCGATGACGACGTCGATCCTGCCGTCGGCCAGCTTCTTCAGCGCCTCGCTGGTGTCCTTGCGCGACTGGAAGCGCGAGAGCACTTCCACGGACAGCGGCCAGTCGGCGAAGCGGTCGGCGAAGTTGGTGTAGTGCTGCTGCGCCAGCAGCGTGGTGGGCACCAGCACGCACACCTGGCGGCCGGCGCTGGCCACGGCGAAGGCGGCGCGCAAGGCCACCTCGGTCTTGCCGAAGCCGACGTCGCCGCAGACCACGCGATCCATCGAGCGCGGCGCTTCGATGTCGGCCAGCACGGCCTCGATGGCCTGCTGCTGGTCGGGCGTTTCCTCGAACGGAAAGCCGGCCGCGAACTGGTTGTACAGGGCGCGGTCGATGGTCGTGGCGGTGCCCTTGCGCGCCTCGCGCTGGGCGTGGATGGCCAGCAGTTCGGCGGCGACGTCGTGGACTTTTTCGGCGGCCTTGCGCCGCGCTTTTTCCCAGGCGTCGCCGCCCATGGAATGCAGCGGTGCATGCTCGGGCGAAGTGCCGGTGTAGCGGCTGACCAGGTCCAGTTGCGCCACCGGCACGTACAGCTTGTCGCCCTTGGCGTATTCGATCACCAGGTACTCGCCGGGCGCGTCGCCGATGTCCAGCGTCTCCAGGCCGCGGTAGCGGCCCACACCGTGGTCGATGTGGACGATCGGCGCGCCTTCGCCAAGTTCGGTCAGGTCGCGGATGATGGCATCCGGGTCGCGTGCGGCTTCGCCGGCGCGTTTGCCGCGGCGCGTGCGCGGGGCGCGCTCGCCGAGCAGTTCCTGTTCGGTGAGGACCGCGATGTCGGCCTTGTCGAGAAGAAAGCCGCGTGCCAGCGGCGCCACGGTGAGCGCGTGCGCGGCGCCGGCCGGTTCGTCCTCGACGAAAGCCTGCCAGTTCTCGACCGGGGCGGGACGCAGACCGTGCGTGGCCAGCAGGTCGGCGACGGCCTCGCGGCGGCCGGGCGAATCGGCGGCGACCAGGGTGCGGCCGGGGTGTTCGGCGAGGAAGTTTTCCAGCTTCGTGGCGGCAGCCTCGCCGCGCGCGGGAAGCGCGACGTCGGGGACCGCCGAGGTGCCGAGCGCGACGGCGTGCGGGTGGCCTTCGGGCACGAATTCGGCGCGGCGCCAGGTGTTGAGCTGTTCACGCAGCTTGTCTGGCGGCAGGTACAGTTCCTGCGGCGGCAGGATCGGCCGCTCGATGTCGTGCGCGCGCTGCTCGTGACGCGTGCTGGTCTGCCGCCAGGCCTGGTCGGCCGCCTCCAGCGCATTCTCGTCGAGCACGAACAGGGCGCTGTCGGCGAGGTAGTCGAACAGCGTTTCGGTGGTCTCGAAGAACAGCGGCAGGTAATACTCGATGCCGCCGGGCGTGACGCCCTGTTTCATGTCCTGGTACAGCGGGCAGCGGCGCACGTCGATGGGGAAGCGTTCGCGCAGGCGCTGGCGGAAATCGTGCGTGGCTTCGTCGGTGAGCGGGAACTCGCGCGCCGGCAAAAGCTCGACGGAGGCGACCTTGTCCCGCGAGCGCTGCGTTTCCGGATCGAAGCTGCGGATCGAGTCGACCTCGTCGTCGAACAGCTCGATGCGGTAGGGCGTGTCGCTGCCCATTGGGAAGATGTCGATGAGCGCGCCGCGCACGGCGAAATCGCCCGGCTCGACGGCCTGCGGCACGTGCCGGTAGCCGGCCGATTCCAGGCGGCGCTGCTCGGCTTCCAGGTCCAGTTTCTGCCCTTGGCGCACGGCCAGGCCGGAGCCGGCGATGTAGCTGCGCGGCGCCAGGCGCTGCATCAGCATCGGCGCCGGCACCACCAGGATGCCGCGCTCGGTCGACGGCAGGCGGTACAGCGTGGCGATGCGCCGCGAAATGATCTGCGGATGCGGGCTGAACAGGTCGTAGGGCAGGGTTTCCCAGTCGGGGAAATGCAGCACCGGCAAATCGCCCGCGAACACGCCCAGCTCGTCTTCCAGTTGCCGCGC
>CAZBZD010000297.1:0-2178 GCA_964496295.1 uncultured Rhodanobacteraceae bacterium
CGCTCCAGCGGCATTTCGCGCGAGTAGCCCATGCCGCCGTGGATCTGCACGGCCTGGTGGGTGATCCACATGGCCGCTTCCGAAGCGGTCAGCTTGGCTACCGAGGCCTCGGTGGTGAAGCGGCCGCCGTTCTTCTCGGCCTGGCCCTTGGCCCACGCGGCGCGCAGGACCAGCAGCAACGAGGCATCCAGCTTGCACTTCATGTCGGCGATCTTGGCCTGGGTCATCTGGAAGCTGCCGATGGGCTGACCGAAGGCCTTGCGGTCGCGCGCCCACTCCAGCGTGGCCTCGTAGGCGGCACGGGCGATGCCGATGGCCTGCGAGGCGATGCCGATGCGGCCAGCGTCGAGCACGCCCATGGCGATCTTGAAGCCGGCACCTTCCTCGCCCAGCATGTCGGCGGCCGGGCAGACGTAGTCGTCGAACTCGATCTCGCAGGTGGCCGAGGCGCGGATGCCCAGCTTGGGCTCGGTCTTGCCGCGCGAGAAGCCGTCCTTTTCGGTGTCGATGAGGAAGGCGCTGATGCCCTTGGCACCCTTGTCGGGGTCGGTCATGGCGAACAGCACGATGTATTTGGCCACCGGGCCGGAAGTGATCCAGCTCTTCTTGCCGTTGATGACCCAGTCGCCGTCGGCGTTCTTGACCGCGCGCGTGCGCATGTTGGAGGCGTCCGAACCGGACTGCGGCTCGGTCAGCGCATAGGCGCCGATGGCCTCGCCCGAGGCGATGGCGCCGACGTAGGTCTTCTTCTGCTCCTCGGTGCCGTTCTTGAGGATGCCGTTGCAGAACAGCGAGTTGTTGACCGACATGATGGTCGAGGTGGCGGCATCGGCCGCGGCGATCTCGATCATCGCCAGCACGTAGCTGATCGGGTCCATGCCGGCGCCGCCGTACTCGGCCGGCACCTCGATGCCCATCAGGCCCAGCTTGCCCATTTCCCGGATGTTCTCCAGCGGAAACTCGCCGGAGGCATCATGCTCGGCAGCCACCGGCGCGACGCGCTTCTGCGCGAAATCGCGGGCGATGGACTGGATGGAAAGCTGGTCGTCGGTAAAACTGAAGTCCATGGATCCTCCTGCACCGCGCGGGCGGCGCGGGTTGTTCGACTACGATGGGAAAGCGGCAATTGTTGCAGCTGAAACCGCCATTTTACCGATTTTGCCGGCCAGCCGCTCGGGGCCGGGACCCCCGGACACACCGCCCGCAGGAGCCGGCCCTGCGGGCTCGTGCAACCTCGTGCAGGCAGGCATGACGGGCAAGGGGACGGTTTTTCGTCCGGATGGGCAGCGATTTCCGGGAACGCCTTGATCGGTTGCGGCAACCCGTATACCCTCTACATCCTTGCATCGCGATAAAAGGATGTATTCATGGACCTGGCCTCGGCCTCCACCTTGCTGCGCCTGCTGGCGGATGCCACGCGCGTGCGCCTGCTGGCGCTGCTCGAGCGCGAGGAACTGACCGTGGCCGAGCTGGCGGCGATTCTGCAGCTGGCGCAGCCGCGCGTGTCCACGCACCTGGCCAAGCTCAAGGAAGCCGGCCTGGTGCGCGACCGGCGCGCCGGCGTGTCGGCCTATTATCGCGCCAACAGCGACGCCGATCCCGGCCAGGCCGCGCTGCTGGAAACCCTGCGCGGCAACATCGACGATGCCCTGCTGCAGGCCGACGCCGAGCGCCTGCCCGCGGTGCTGGCCCATCGCGCCGGCGAACAGGGCTGGGCCGACGCCGTGGCCGGCGACATGGAGCGCCACTATTCCCCCGGCCGCACCTGGGAAACCCTGGCCCGCGCGCTGCTGCAACTGCTGGCCACCGGCGACGTGCTGGACATCGCTTCCGGCGACGGCGTCACTGCCGAACTGCTGGCGCCGCATGCCCACTCCATCCTCTGCATCGACGCCGGCGAGCGCGTCACGCAGGCCGCGCGCAAGCGCCTCAGGCCGTTCAAGAACGTCGAAGTGCGACAGGGCGACATGCATGCGCTCGAGCTGGGCCAGCGCCGCTTCGACCTGGTGCTGATGCTGCATGCGCTGACCTATGCCGATCGTCCCGCCGCAGCCGTCGGCGAAGCCGCCGGCGTGCTCAAGCCCGGCGGCCGGCTGCTCGCCGTCACCCTGGCAAGGCATGGGCACAAGACCGCGGTGGCACCGTTCGACCACCGCAACATGGGCTTTCGCCGCGACG
>CAZBZD010000298.1:0-2168 GCA_964496295.1 uncultured Rhodanobacteraceae bacterium
GGACGTGCCGTTCATCCAGACCGACGTGCCGATCAACCGCGGCAATTCCGGCGGCCCGCTGTTCAACCTGGACGGCCAGGTGGTCGGCATCAACTCGCAGATCTATTCCTCCACCGGCGGTTACATGGGCGTGTCGTTCTCCATTCCCATCAACATCGCCATGGACGCGGTGCGCCAGCTCAAGGCCAAGGGCTATGTCTCACGCGGCATGATCGGCGTCACCATCCAGCAGGTGAACGCGAGCAAGGCCAGGGCGCTGGGACTGGAAAGCGCCAGTGGCGCGCTGGTGAAGACCATCAAGCCAGGCAGCCCGGCGGACAAGGCGGGCCTGCAGGTCGGCGACGTGATCGAGGCCTTCAATGGCAAGGAAATCCTCAATGTCGCCGACTTGCCGCCGATGGTGGCGTCGACCAAGCCGGGCACCGAGGTCACGCTCAAGGTACTGCACCAGGGCAAGGTCGAGAACGTCAAGGTCACGCTGGGCGAGAAGCCGCGCGACGAGGATTCCTATTCGTCGATCGCTTCCGACCAGGCCGTGTCCGGCAGCCACCCGCTGGGCTTCACGGTGGAAAACATGACCGACGAGCAGCGCCAGGCACTGGACATCAAGAAGGGCCGGGGCGTGGTCATCAGCAACGTGCGGGGCCGCCAGGCGATGCAGGCCGGGCTGCGCCCGGGCTACGTGATCCTGATGGTCGGGCAGCACCGGGTCGGCAGCGTCGAGGATTTCGAGAAGTGGACCAGGGACGTCAAGCCCGGCGACACCGTGATGCTGCTGGTGCGCGACAGCCAGGGCCGGTCGGGCTTCCTGACCCTGAACGTGCCCGGACACGACTGACTCCCGGGCGGCGGCCCGGCCACGGTACACGTGAACGGGCCGCCGCTTCCATGCGATAATCCGCGTTTTGGCGCCGCCTTCCGGCGGCGTCGTGCCGTGCAGGCCCCCGGTCCACGGCGGACAAGGTCAGTTCGGCACGTTTCATGGATCACATCCGCAACTTCTCCATCATCGCCCACATCGACCACGGCAAGTCCACGCTGGCCGATCGCATCATCCAGCTTTGCGGCGGTCTCACCGAGCGCGAGATGGCCGCGCAGGTGCTGGACACCAACCCGATCGAACGCGAACGCGGCATCACCATCAAGTCGCAGTCGGTGTCGCTGCCGTACCAGGCGCTGGACGGCAATACCTACCACCTCAATTTCATCGACACGCCCGGGCACGTGGATTTTTCCTACGAGGTCAGCCGTTCGCTGGCCGCCTGCGAGGGCGCGCTGCTGGTGGTCGACGCCGCCCAGGGCGTGGAGGCGCAGTCGGTGGCCAACTGCTACACCGCGGTGGAGCAGGGCCTGGAAGTGGTGCCGGTGCTGAACAAGATCGACCTGCCCACGGCCGACCCGGACAAGGTCAAGGAGGAGATCGAGGCGGTCATCGGCATCGACGCCTCCGACGCCATCGCGGTCAGCGCCAAGACCGGCCAGAACGTGCGCGACGTGCTCGAAGCGATCGTGGCACGCATCCCGCCGCCGGCGAAGCCCGCATCGGACAAGCTGCAGGCGTTGATCATCGATTCGTGGTTCGACAACTACCTCGGCGTGGTCATGCTGGTGCGCGTGATGGCAGGCTCGATCAAGCCCGGCGACAAGATCCAGGTCATGTCCACCGGGCGCAACCACGGCGTCGACGAGGTCGGCGTGTTCACGCCCAAGCGCCGCAAGCTGGACAAGCTCTCGGCCGGCGAGGTGGGCTGGATCAACGCCGCCATCAAGGACGTGCACGGCGCGCCGGTGGGCGACACGCTGACGCTGGCCAACGATCCCGCGCCGGAACCCTTGCCGGGTTTCCAGACCATGCAGCCGCGCGTGTTCGCGGGCCTGTTCCCGGTCGACTCGGACGACTACGGCAACCTGCGCGAGGCGCTGGACAAGCTGCGCCTCAACGACGCGGCGCTGTTCTTCGAGCCGGAATCCTCCGAGGCCATGGGCTTCGGCTTCCGCTGCGGCTTCCTCGGCATGCTGCACATGGAGATCGTGCAGGAACGCCTGGAGCGCGAGTACGACCTGGACCTGGTCACCACCGCGCCCACCGTGGTCTACGAGCTGCTCAAGACCGACGGCTCGGTGGTGCAGCTGGACAACCCGGCCAAGCTGCCGCCGTCGCCGCAGGT